>CAMFGQ010000005.1 GCA_945950065.1 uncultured Clostridia bacterium | reverse complement strand
TCCATGGCCTATATGCTCAATGGAATCCTGATCTATAGAGATGCCAATCTTGTAGAGGGTTATCCACTAAAGGAAATCCCCAAGGATGAAATCAAAAAAGGTGATTTGCTCTTTTTCCCAGGACATGTTGCCATGTACATTGAGGATGGACGCTACATCCACTCTGCTGCTGGGAGAAATGGAGTAGCCTACAACAGTTTGAACCCTGATCATGACGATTTTAATCAGAGCTTACTGGATTGCTTTGAACAAGCAGGAAGCATCTTTTAGGTGAAGCTGTGACATTAGAGAATCGCGTTAAAAGGGAACTAATAAGCTATAACGGAAAGATGGCCTTTTATGCCAAAGACTTTCATGGAAATACCTTTTCTCATGATGAGAATGAAGCCTTTGAGGCCGCCAGTACCATTAAAAGCTATATCCTTCTGGATCTGTTTCGACAGGTAGAAGAAGGCAAAAAGGACCTGGAGGAACTCCTTCCCTATAAGGAGAGCTACCGCGTAGAAGGCTCAGGAGTTCTACACAACATGGAGAGTGGATTTTCCATGCAGGTTAAGAACTACGCAACCCTGATGATCATCGTCAGTGACAATACAGCTACCAATGCAATGATCGACTACTTAGGACTTGAAGAGATCAACAAGACCATTGAAGACTATGGCTTTAGTGGAACCAAGCTACATAATCCCATTGATTGGGATGAGTATAAGGACTTGGGAACCACCACGGCAAAAGACTATGGCGAGTTCTTCTATAAACTTCATCAAGGGGAACTAGTTAGTCCAGAAGCCTCCAAGGCCATGATCGATATCTTTAAAAAGCAACATTATAACAGTATGATTGTCCGTGAGTTTCCTCAATACTATCTTGCAGGAGACGACAGTGTGGCAGGAAGTGATGAACTCATTGAAGTCGCATCCAAGAGTGGAAGCATGAATGCCTGTCGTAATGATGGCGGCATTATCTATACACCAAAAGGTGATTATGTACTGGTCATGCTGCACAAAGAGTTTTACGACAGCCTTTACTATATGAATCACGATGCAACTTTGTACGGAGCTAAAGTAAGTAGAATGATTTTGGATCATTTTCTGGCTCTGGATGGAAAGTTATCACTGTAGACATTAAAGGAGGTGAAGCGCAGTACACGATTTGTTCTATAAAAACAAGTATTATTTCTAGGAGGAAAAGAATGAAAAGAAAGCTTGCTTTATTACTTAGTTTAATCCTAATTCTCTCGCTTTTTGCTGGTTGTGGTAAAGATGAAGCTCCAGCAGGTGGAGGAGAAGCTGCTCCAGGTGGTGGAGAAGCAACTGAAGAAGGAGAATCAGGTGCAAACGCTCTAGGTGATAGCGATGCAATGGTGTATCGCAGCCTGTACAGCGGTGAGATTTCATCCATGAACTATCTCATTGAAGGTGCTACCAATGAGCAAACTGTTGGTGCAAACGTCATTGATACACTGGTTGAGTACGATTCTTTTGGAGAACTGATTCCTGGATTAGCTGAAACATGGGAAGTCTCTGAAGATGGTCTAACATGGACCTTCCACCTTCGCAAAGGTGTAAAATGGTATGACCATACTGGTGCTGAAAAAGCTGAAGTGACCGCTCATGACTTTGTATCTGCCGCAAAATATGTTTGTGATCCACAAAATGAATCTGGAACAGACTACATGATCCTTGATCTCATTGATGGTGCTGCAGACTACTACGAAAAAGTTTCTGAATACTATGGAACGCTAGCAGAAGGTGATGAGAAGGATGCCAGTCAATCTGGTGCTGACTTTGAAACCGTAGGCGTGAAAGCTGTTGACGATTATACATTAGAATACAAAACCGTTGACTCCTATCCTTTCTTCCCTACATGTCTCACCTATGTATGCTATATGCCAGCCTATGGACCACTTCTTGATGAACTGAAATCAGACTTTGGTACAGCTGCTGACCGTATGTACTATAACGGTGCTTACATTGTTACACGTTATGACCCACAAGTTGGTCGTACCTATGAGAAGAACTTCTTAAACTGGGATGCTGACAATGTACACATCACAAAACTAGATATGACATACAATGCTGAGGCAGTAACCATCGCACCGACTATGGTTCTGCGCGAAGAGATTGACTATTCATCCATCAGCAACAACATTCTTGATGAGTGGAAAGCAAACTACTCAGAATATCTATCTAAAGGAAGAGCTATTCCTGACTATTCCTATTTCTACTGCTTCAACTTTAGAGCAGCAGGTGGAAGCCAAGAGCGTCTACCCATCTGGGAAAGCAATGGATGGGAACCTGAAAACTGGGATAAGGCTGTAAGTAATGCCAACTTCCGTCATGCAGTAATGAGCGCCTTTGATCGCGACTACTCTATGTATGCACTTGAGCCCGATGCTGAAGTAAGAAAGAGTGTTACACAACATACCATTACTCCCATGACCTTTACTAATGTTGATGGAACAGACTATGCTAATCTTCCTGAGTTTGACAATGTGAAAGAGCATTTCTTCAATCCAGAGAAAGCTCTTGAGTACAAAGAAAAAGCCGTTGCCGAACTAGAAGAAATGGGCGTAACTTTACCAGTAAAAATGGTTCTTTCCTATCGTTCAGACACGTCTGACTGGGAACAAGAGTGTGTTCTTCTCAAGCAACAACTAGAAGAAGTTCTAGGAAAAGACTTTATTGACTGCGAACTTTACGGTGGACCAGCAGACAGCTTCCTCCGTCAAGTACGTCGTAACGGAATGTATGGATTCATGCGTTGTAACTGGGGTGCTGACTACGAAGACCCATCCACATGGGCACAACCCTTTGCCATCGATGATACGATCCGCGAAGTGGACAATGTTGTTGAAGCGAACTCCTATAACGATATGGACGTAGCTCTTGTAGAAGAGAATGAATTAACACCTATTCTAAAAGACTATTATGCCAAGGTAGAAGAAGCGAGGAAAATCGCTGATACACTTCCACGTTATAAAGCTTTTGCAGAAGCTGAAGCCATGCTGATTGAAAACGCCATTGTGATTCCTTACTTTATCTATCCTTCAAGCTATGTTGCAACAAAGATCAACATCTTTGATGGACAGTATGCACCTTGCGGTGTGTCCAACCTACGCTATAAAGGACAGAAAGTATCTGAGAAATTTATCACCATGGACGAATATACAGAGCGCTACGATGCGTGGCTAAAAGAAATGGGTGTTGAATAACATCTAAGAAATCCATGAAGGAGTACATGGGCTCTTCACAGGAGAGCCCATGTCTTTTCAAGACTAGTGAAAGGGGACGACTATGCTAATGTATATATTCAAGCGCTTACTTCGCGCTGTGGTTACTTTAGCCATTATTATGTCCATTGTCTTTGTCCTGCTGCGTCAAATGCCCATCGAAGGATATTTTCCGAATTATGACAAGATGAGCAGATTGCAGATTGAAAGCGGGCTGCAGCAAATGGGACTTGATCAACCTATGCCAGTACAACTCTGGCGTATGTTTAAGAATCTTGCTAAGGGTGATTTAGGTACTTCTCGGGTTTACCGTAACAATGTGCCTGTCATGGAAATCTTAAAGCCTAAGATTCCCCTCTCCATCAAATTGGGGAGCTTGGCAATCCTTGTATCTCTCCTGTTGGGAATTCCCATGGGGACCTTGATGGCGAGGTACAGAGGACAGTTTTTTGATCACTTAGGTACGGGGTTTGTCGTCTTTATACAAGCCGTGCCCGCGGCCGTTTATTATCTCTTTATCCAACTCTATGGGACAACTGCTCTGGGAATTCCCATGCTCTTTGACCCTAACAATTGGAAAATGTGGGTACTGCCTGTGCTCTCCATGAGTCTTGGTAACACGGCATACTATGCCATGTGGCTCAGACGTTATATGGTGGATGAGTCCAGTAGAGACTATGTACAACTCGCTAAGATCAAAGGCCTTTCACAAAATCAAATTATGTTTAAACATATATTTAGAAATGCTTTTGTCCCTATGATTCAATATCTTCCTACATCCTTCTTAAATACGGTAATTGGATCGATTTACATTGAGTCACTCTACAGTATTCCAGGGATGGGGGGACTCTTGGTGGATGTTATTAAACGTCAGGATAACACCATGGTACAAGCCATTGTGCTTCTCTTTGCAACTGTAGGTATCATTGGTCTTATTTTGGGAGACTTGGCCATGGTTGCACTGGATCCGCGTATATCCTTAGGTTCTAGGAAAGGAGGGCGCTAATGGCACGATTTAAACATCCATCGGTTGAGCGCATGGAAGAAGAAGTTCTTGATCGTCTTAAATTGGAGATGACCGAGGAAGAAGCTTTTTCCTTTGCAGAATTTGATGAAAGTCAGGTAGAAAAAACAGGATACAGTAACTACTCCTATTGGAGAAGTACATTTCAGGCATTTGCACGCAAAAAAGCGGCTATGTTCCTCCTATCCGTAGTTGTACTTCTTGTGCTTTTTACCTTTATCCAACCATTTTTACCCAATCAATTAGATTATTTCCAGGTCAACAATGATCCTGCCACGGGGCTTCCCTATAGAAACCTCTTACCAGGAACCGAAGTTGAACTGGCTGGGGGAAAAACCCATAAATTTATCATGGGCACCAATTCCATTGGACAAGATCTCTGGTCCAGTATTTGGGCAGGAACACGAACCTCTTTGTTCATTGGGGTTGCGGTAGCCATTATTGAAGCGGTCATCGGGATTATTGTTGGTGTACTCTGGGGCTATGTACGGAAGCTTGATTTTTTCTTTACAGAACTCTACAACGTGCTGGATAACATTCCCGTCACCATTGTACTGATCCTGGTTGCCTATATTTTGCCAGCAGGAATACCTACATTGATCTTGGCTATGAGCCTTACGGGCTGGATTGGTATGGCGCGCTTTATCCGGAACTTTATCATTATCATTCGAGATAGGGAATACAACCTAGCCTCGAGATGTCTTGGAACCAAGACACCAAAGATAATTGTGAAGAATCTTCTTCCTTATCTTGTGTCCATTATCATGCTGCGTATGGCTCTAGCCATTCCAGCAAACATCGGCTATGAAGTCTTCATTACCTACATCGGTTTAGGTTTACCTGCTACCATTGCAAGTCTTGGTAATCTAATCAACGTAGGTAGGGTGATGATGTTATCACCAAGTCTTCGTTATCAGCTGATCTATCCTACCATTATCCTGTCCATCGTCACCATTTCTTTCTATGTGTCTGGAAATGCATTTTCCGATGCAGCTGACCCGAAACAACATGTGTAGGAGGTAATCATGGAGAACAAAATACTCGAAGTAAAAGATCTCAATGTGAAATTTAGCCTCCGGGGAAAAGAACTCCACGCCATTCGAAATCTCTCCATGGAGGTCTATCGTGGAGAGACGTTGGCCATTGTTGGAGAGTCTGGAAGTGGAAAATCAGTTCTGAATAAGAACTTCATTGGACTGCTAGACGGAAATGGATTTATTTCAGGTGGAGAGATTCTCTACCATGGGCTTGATCGAACCGAACCACTGGATCTTGCCAAACTAAAAACTGAAAAAGAGTGGATGGAGATCCGTGGTAAGCAAATCAGTATGATTTTGCAGGACCCCATGACCAGTTTGAATCCTTTAAAGACCGTAGGAGCTCAGATTGCAGAAGCCATTAAGATCCACCAGAAATTATCTGGAAATGACCTGAAACAGGCGGTCATTCGCCTCCTTGAAGAGGTGGGCATTGATGATGCACCACGTCGCTACGGCCAATATCCCCATGAGTTTTCAGGAGGGATGAGACAGCGTGTAGTCATTGCCATTGCCATTGCGTGCCAGCCACAGATTTTGATCTGTGATGAGCCCACCACGGCCTTGGATGTGACCATTCAGGCGCAGATTCTGAACTTGCTCAAGGAGTTGAAGCAGAAATTCTATCTCACCATCATCTTTATCACCCATGACTTAGGTGTTGTTGCCAACGTGGCAGACCGCGTTGCGGTGATGTATGCTGGGGACATTGTAGAGGTAGGACTAGCAGAGGAAGTCTTCTATGATCCTAGACATCCTTATACCTGGGCCCTCCTTAGCTCCCTGCCTCAGCTAGGAGTGAAGGGTGATGAACTCTATTCCATTAAAGGGACACCTCCTAATCTCTTTGAACCCGTTGTGGGAGATGCCTTTGCTAGAAGAAATCCTCAGGCTCTGGAGATTGACTTCGTGGAGGAACCACCCTATTTCCATATTTCACCCACTCATAAGGCTAAAACTTGGCTTCTCGATCCTAGGGCACCTAAGGTAGAACGCCCTCGTTATATCGAGAACATTCGCGGCGTAGGAAGGAGGTAGCATGAAAGAAAAAGAAGTTCTTTTAAGTGTGCGAAATCTTGATGTCAATTTTGGGACAAAGAGAAAACCTTTCCATGCCGTCAAGAATGTCAGTTTTGATATCTATAAAGGGGAGACCTTTGGTCTAGTTGGTGAATCAGGAAGTGGTAAGACAACCATTGGTCGTGCGATATTGCGTATTCATCCTGCCAGTGGAGGAGAAATCCTGTATAAAGGAGAGCGCATCAGTGGAAAGATCAGTAAAGAAATGGACAAGAAAGTAGTTTCAGAAATCCAGATGATCTTCCAAGACCCCATGAGTAGCTTGAATGAGCGTGCCAAGGTAAACTACATTGTCTCTGAAGGTACTTATAACACGAAGAAGGAGTTATCAGCTCGACAAAGGCAGCTCCTTGTGGATCAAGCGCTGCTTGATGTTGGCTTGTTACCTGAGTTCTCCAGTCGCTTCCCCCATGAATTTAGTGGAGGGCAACGACAGAGAATTGGTATTGCTCGCTCCCTAATTATGGAGCCAGAGTTTATCGTAGCGGATGAGCCAATCAGTGCACTGGATGTTTCTATTCGTGCACAAGTGTTGAACCTTATGAGTAAGCTTCAAAAAGAACGTGGTTTAACCTATCTCTTTATTGCCCATGACCTGTCGGTTATGCGCTTTATCTCAGATCGTATTGCGGTTATCAGTAAAGGACAACTGGTAGAGCTAGCTGAGAGTGAGGATCTGTTTAAGAATCCTTTACATCCTTATACCAAGGCGCTTTTGTCGGTTGTACCTCAGCCTGACCCTGAGAGTGAAAAGAACAAGGAAATTCTAATCTATGATCCTTCTCAACACGATTACTCTACCGATCCTCCTGTATGGGAAGAGGTAGCACCAGGACATTTTGTCTTGGGAAATCAAAAAGAGTTAGAGGAATATCGCAAAGAGTTAGAAGCATAGAGACGTAATAGAAGACATGATGAGAGTCATGTCTTTTTTTTGTCCTCCATTACCATATTGGCAAACTCCTAGAAAGACCTCTTTCTTCTCCAGTGGATTTCATATACTGAATAGGCTAGAAATCGCTGAAGAGCAAATGAAAGGAGAAGATCATGCGAGTTTGGAGAAAGGTGCTTATGCATACATTGGCTTTGCTCCTACTTATGCCTTCTGTCACCCTAGGAGAAGTGAGTCAACCAGTAACGGAACAGGAGATATCCATAGAACAAGGAGAGGAAGAAGAAAAGGAGATAGGTATAAGGGAATTAGATGAGAAGGTGGAAGAAAAAACAGAAGAGAAAACAGAGGTGAAAGTGAATGAAGAGGAAGTAGAGAGACAAAGTGATGTAGATGGAGCAGAAGCAGAAGAAAAGAAAGAAGGAATAAGAACAAAGGATGAGAGTCAAGTAGACAAACTTGAGGAGAAAGAGACAGTTCAAGAAGATAGAGAAGAAACTGAGATCGAGAAAGAAGAAAACCTTAAAGAGGTTCTGGAAGAGGAGGAGATCAGTATCTCGCCACCTTCTAATGCTTATCTTCCTAAAGTACATTTTGGTGGGGGAGGATTTCGAAGTAGTCAACGTATCAAGGTAAAAAAGATGGATCTGGAAGAGGTTGCTCCCTGGGGTTTCTACTATGTCTGGGACAAGACCCTAAGTCCCATAACGGCACAAACCAGTTATATGGCCTATTTTATTCTTGAGGATGGAGATTATGGTTTTTGCTTAAATCCCACACTGAAAGGTCCAGAGGGTGAACTAAGCAAGATGATGTTTAAAGATGAAGGCTTTAGAAAAAAGTGTGAAGGAATTGCCACAGTGGGGCTCTCTTCGGGAGGGATTCCTGGCTTTAGCTTTTATGAGAACTTTATTTTTGCTCAGAACTACATCTGGGAATCTATTCCCATGGATGATGGTAGCCCACGTTATGAAATTTCCTTCCGATATCGCGAAAACTGGTTGGAGATCAATCAGGAAGTTACTGCTCGTTTTTTACAATGGAAAGAGGAGGTGGATCGTCGGATTCAGAAGCTGGGGAAAGTATCCTTTGATGGTGCGGAAATTGTACTGGAGGTAGGAAAGGAGCTACGCCTTCGAGATGAACATGAACAATTGCAGCATTTCCATCTTCAAGGTCCTGAATCTGGACTCACCCTTCAAAAGGAAGGGAATGAACTAATTTTAATGGCTACTGCACCCTTTGATAGTACCACCCTAAGTCTATCCTATGCAGCCAGTGATTATCCTTTTCCTCGAGCTAGTTTTATCCTTCAGGGACCAGATGATACCTATCAAGATCTAGGTGCTTTTACCGATCCATATTTTGCTCAAATCACGGTAGAATCTAAAGAAACTAGGGGAAGAGTGAGGATTATTAAGAAAGATCCGGAAGGCCGCTTTATCCCAGGTGCGCGTTTTGAACTATCAAGGGATGCTGACTTTAGCGAGATTCTTGAAGTGATGGAGACCGATGAGAAAGGGGCACTCTCAGCAGAATATGACACAGGTATTCCTTATCTTTATGTGAGAGAGATTTATGTACCAGAGCCCTATCGCTTGGATGGGGAAATTAGAAAGATTGAGCTGATTGCAGGGCAGACCAATGAAGTGGTGTTCATCAATGAAAGGAAATCCCTTATTTTGAAGAAAACTGACGAGGACACTGGAGAACCCTTGGCAGGTGTAAAAATTGAAGTAACCGACCTAGAGGGAAATCAAAAAGACTATGTCAGTAATGAACAGGGTGAATTTCTCCTAGAAGATCTTGCCAGTGGGACCTACTCCTTTAAAGAAATCAAAGCATCACCTGGCTACATCCTCGATGATCAACTCTATGAGTTTGTTGTGGAAAAGGATGGTTCAGTAGAAGGGACTACCAGTTGGACCAATGCTAAGAATCGAGTACGGTTGATCAAGAAAGATGGAAGAAGCGGAAAAGGTTTAGCTGGAATAGAGCTGCTTATTGAAGGACCTGAAGGTTTTTCTCAAAAGATACTCACCGATGAGCAGGGCGAAGTAGAACTCAGAGGACTGTTAGAGGGAAGCTATAAGGTGAAAGAAGTAGCTCCTCCAGTTGGCTACCTCCCTCTAAAGGAGAGCATTAGCTTTCGTCTTGATGAGAAAGGAAATCTGGATGGTGTGAGCGAAATCATCAATGAACCTACATCTGTTGTGTTGAAGAAGGTAAATGAGCAAGGAAAGGGCATCGGTGGGGCTAGCTTTTCACTCTACTCTTTAGTCGAACAGAAGAAAATCTCCTTCTCTTTTTCTGAAGAACTTCAGGCCTTTATCCCTGATGAAGAAGGAGAGGAAGAGGTTTTCGTCAATGATAAGGGTGAAGCAAGGATCCATTATTTACCCCTAGGTGATTATGAGATTGAGGAGATAAAGGTCCCTAAGGGATATGAGTCGATGAAGGTGCAATCTTTCCAGTTACTGGAAAAACATAGTCCCCATGAACCTTTGTATCTTAAGCTGGTGAATAAAGAAAAGAGAGAGGTTCCTCCAAAAAAAATAAGAAAAAAAGAACTCCCCTCCATGGGAGAGGAAAGGGATCTATTCTATCTAGCTCTTGTGCTTTTTGGTCTGTCTATGATTTTTCTTCTTAAGAAGAGATCTCAGCGTCCCCAATAAAATGCTGCTTACAATGAGCCTGAAAAAGACTACTTGCCTTGGAGGGTGGGACACTGGGATTGGTGAGGAGAAGTAGATGTCGTTTAGGAAGGTTTATGTCAACTTTAAGGGGGCATAAACCTTCTTTTTCAATGAGTGGACCATGAGTAAAGCCTACGCCAAAGCCAATTTTCACCAGATCAATCATGAGATCGATGCTAATGACCTCCACTTCAGGTTCAAACTTGAGGCGCTCTTTGCGAAAGACGCTCTCCAACAGTTGTCGCGTAGAGGTCTGTTTTTTAAGACTGACTGCAGGTAAATCAAGTAAGTCTTTTGAACTTAAGATTCCCTTGGGTACAGGGTAACTTGGTGAAACGAAAAACTGCTCCTTCAAACTGAGAAGGGGCGTTAAATGAATGTCAGGATACTCTCCACTCTCACCATTGATAAAGCCTAGGTCAACCTGGGCACTTTGGACCATTTCCAGCACCTGGGGCGAGGGCTGATTGTAGATATTTAAATGAATATGGGGATAATGTTCTTTGTAGTGCTGGAGTAGGGGGATCAAATAATGACGACAAAGAGTGTCACTGGCAGCTATATGCAAACTCCCTCTTTCTGCGCGTTTATACTCTTTCATCATGCGTTCGGCATTTTCCAGGGTTTCGAAAACACCTTCTAATTCTCGATAGAGGACACGCCCCTCATCGGTGAGTTGAACTTTTTTACCCTTACGTAGAAATAGAGCAATACCCAAACTGGTCTCAAGCTTCTTGATTGCTTGGGATACAGAGGATTGGGTGACAAAAAGTTCTTCCCCTGCGCGGGTGAAGTTTTCATATTTAGCAGCCATAAAGAAGGAACGATAGCTTTCTAAGTTTTGCATAGTAGCTCTCCTTATGGATAACATTAGTATTAATCATTATTGATTATATACCTAGTTGGTTTAGAATACTAGTAGGAGGGTGGCTATGAATCGAATTTATATTGAGAAGAAACCTGAATTTCGCTCATTAAATGAGCAGATGAAACAAGAAATCGAAACACTCTATGGAGTTGAGATTGAGGATCTGCGCATTCTTAACCTCTACTACCGACCACAAGCCTTCACTGAAGAGATTATTCACAACATTTTTTCTGAACCCGCTCTTGATGATGTGTCAACCACACTGGAGATTCCTGAGGATTATCGTGTACTTCGCACGGAATATTTACCTGGACAATTTGATCAGCGTGCATACTGGGCATCACAATGCCTGGCTGTTTTAGGTGAAGAGGACGAAATTTACTCCTCTCGCATTTATCTCCTCAAGGGACTCTCTGAAGAGCAGTGGCAACAGGTCAAGTTTTTTTTCATTAATCCTGTTGAAAGTTATGAACGAGAATTAGATGATTTTTCGACCCCATTACCTCGTCAGGATGAAGACATCAGTCTACTCCCCATGGAAGACCTCTTTACCCTTAGTTTTGATGAATTCTGTGAAGAGCATAATCTAGCCATGGACGGTGATGATGTAGAGGTAATCTATGAATACTTTAAAGAAGAGGGGAGAGCACCCACTTATAGTGAGCTTCGCCTTTTAGATACCTACTGGTCTGACCACTGTCGACATACCACCTTTAATACTGTATTGACTTCTGTTGACTTTTCTGAGGGAAACATTCCTGAAGCCAAAGAAGTCTACGAGTTCTATGACTCCACACGTTCACACTATACCAAGAAGCCAAGAAGCTTGATGGATCTTGCTATTTTTAGTATTCGAAAAGAGAAAGCTGCAGGAAATCTCCAAGACTTAGAAGAGAGTGAAGAGATTAATGCCTGTAGCATTCAGCGTACCTTTAATGGGGAAGATTATCTCATCATGTTTAAGAATGAGACCCATAATCATCCTACAGAAATTGAACCCTTTGGCGGTGCAGCCACCTGTTTAGGTGGAGCCATCCGTGACCCACTTTCTGGTAGAAGTTTTGTTTACCAAGCCATGCGAGTGACTGGAGCAAGAGACCCTAAAAACTCTCGTGTGCTACCTGGTAAACTACCTCAACAGATCATTACCAAACGAGCAGCCGAGGGCTACAGCTCCTATGGAAACCAAATTGGACTCTGTACAGGTCATGTAAAGGAATACTATCATCCTGGCTTTGAAGCAAAACGCTTAGAGGCTGGTTTTGTCATTGCCAGCGCTAAACGCTCCCATGTATACCGTGGTACGCCTAAAGCGGGAGATCTACTTGTTCTTCTCGGAGGTGCCACAGGACGTGATGGCATTGGTGGTGCATCAGGTTCTTCAAAAAGCCATCAAGAAGATGTTGCTTCTGGAGCTGCCAGTGAAGTACAAAAGGGTAATGCTCCTGAGGAAAGAAAGCTCCAACGCTTTTATCGTAAAGAAGACATTGGTCCCAAAATTATCCGTTCCAATGACCTAGGTGCTGGTGGCATCAGTGTCGCCTTTGGTGAAATCGCAGAAGGTCTTCGCGTTCATTTAGAGGAAGTCCCCACTAAATATGATGCTATTTTCCCATGGGAGATTCTTTTAAGTGAATCACAAGAGCGTATGGCCATTGTTATTGATCCTAAGGATCTAGAGCTCTTTAAAGAGCGTGCCGCTGAAGAAGATCTATCCCTTACCGTACTTGGTGAGGTGACAGAAGAAGAACGCTTTGTGGTGGAGCATCAAGGCAAAGTCCTCGTGGATTTATCCAGAGAGTTTATTGAAAAAGCCGGTGCTCCAAAAATCTCCAAGATTGAAGTGGAAGCCGTGGACTTTGAGGACTATCCTTATAACAAAGAACTGGAAGAAAAAGACCTCCTAGAAGCATCCCAACAAGGGCTTGTGGAGATGTTTGATAGCAGCATCGGTGGACTCAATGTTCTTGCACCCTATGGTGGTAAGAACAGAAAGAGCTTTATCGATGGTATGGTGTCCTTTATCCCAGATGTTGATACAGGGGATGTAACCATCTCTACACAGGGCTATGATCCTTACATTGCCCAGTGGAGTCCCTATCATGGGGGAGAGACAGCTGTACTGCTCTCCATGGTGAAAAACCTTGTACTAGGTGGGGACATTAAGGGTATTCGCTTTAGTTTCCAAGAATACTTCCAGGGATTAAAGGATGATCCTAAACTCTGGGCCAAGCCCTTTATGGCACTCCTGGGTGCCAATCGTGTTCTCCATCACTTTGGCTTAGCATCCATCGGTGGAAAAGACAGCATGAGTGGTAGCTTCTACTGGGAGGATGGAGAAATCCATGTACCTCCTAGCTTGATCTCCTTCGCTGTGAATACAGGTAAGGTAGAGGATGTTCGAAGCAGCGACTTTAAAGAAGTTGGAAATGAAATCCATCTCTATGAGATTCCAAGAAAGGATAACTATACCTTGGATCTTCAAGGAGCCCAAGGGGCTATGGAAGCTTATCTAAAGGATCGAAAAGACATCCTTTCTGCCAGTGTCGTGACGCTGAATCTGCTTGATACTCTCCAAAATGCTTGTTTTGGTAACGGACTTGGCTGTGAAGTGGATGTGAAGGAAGCAAGCCTAGGCTCCGTTGTGGTTGAAGTGAAACCCGGAACTGTGCTTACTGGAGCTCAACAAATAGGTAAAGTCATTGAAGATCATGTTCTTCGCACAGAGGACGAAGAAATTGATTTGGCTGCGTCCTTAGAGAAGAAAGAAAAACATCTTGAACCCATTTTTCATTTGTCTACGGATAAAGCGGAAGCTCTTCCTATGCAGCAAAGAGAAGAAGAGACCATCCTCCATAAAAAGGATGTGAAGGTCTTTATCCCGATTTTCCCAGGTACAAATAGTGAAGATGAGTTTGGCGATAAATTTGAAGAAGCAGGTGCTCAAGTTGAACGATGGGTCTTTGGAACCAGTCAGATTGAAAAGTCCCTAGAAACCCTAGCAGAGAAAATAAAAACCTGTGATGTTTTAGCCTTGGCAGGCGGATTCTCAGCAGCCGATGAACCTGAAGGAAGTGCGAAGTTTATTGCTACAGTCTTTAGAAGTCCTTTAGTGAAAGACGCTTTCCATGATCTTATGGAGCGTAAGGGACTGGTACTTGGAATTTGCAATGGATTCCAAGCTCTTGTAAAACTAGGTGTCTTCTATAGAGAGCGTATTGAGGATCCACGAGACATTGGTATGGGGCTAACCTATAACCGCATTGGTCGTCATCAATCAGCCCTTGTTCCGGTTCGTCCACTCCATAAGGCATCACCTTGGCTTCGCTATGTTGAAGATGAGGCCTATTGGACACCTGTCTCCCATGGAGAAGGTCGCTTCTTTATGGGCGAAGAAGAGAAGAAACTTCTTCTTGAGAAAAAACAAATCGCCACAGTCTACGAAGAAAATCCCAATGGTTCTGAACTTCATGTTGAGGGACTCCTCAGTCCTAGTGGTAGGATTTTTGGAAAAATGGGACATAACGAACGACTTGGTGAAAACCGATTTATCAATGTGAATCATGGCAAAGAGATGGATATTTTCCGCAGTGCCATTGATGCAATAAAGGGGTAATCATGAAAGTAGCCATCATTATGGGTAGTAAATCCGACTATGATGTCGTAAAAAAAGCCGAGCAACTTCTCAAGGACTTTGGGGTAGAGGTAAGCACGAGAATTCTCAGTGCCCACCGTACCTTGGAAGAAACCTTAGACTTTGTTCAAGGAGCAAAAGAGAAGGGCTATGAAGTCATCATTGCCGCAGCAGGAAAGGCAGCACATTTACCCGGTGTTGTTGCTGCAGCCACACCACTACCTGTCATTGGAGTACCCATGAAAACCTCCATGATGGGAGGAATGGATTCCTTGCTTAGTATCGTTCAGATGCCATCAGGTATACCTGTTGCTACAGTAGGTGTGGATGCTTCAGAGAACGCAGCGCTTTTAGCTCTACGTATACTTTCTCTGAAGGACGACTCCTTGGCTGAAAAATACATGGACTATGTGGAGAACATGCGCGAGAAAGTTCTTGCAGATGATGCTTCACTAGGAGGTCTCAATGGATAAACTTCACGAAGAATGTGGTCTAATCGGTATTTACTCAAAGGAGTACCAGCATCTAGGAGATAAACTTCATGATGCGCTGATTAGCCTCCAGCACAGAGGGCAAGAAAGTGCTGGTATGGCCGTTTATCACGATGGTGTGATGATCCATTATAAAAATATGGGTCTGGTTCGTGATGTTTTTGATGAAGAGCGTCTTCGTCCCTTTAACGGCAATGTAGGCATTGGTCATGTTCGCTACTCCACTGTGGGAAGTGCAGAGCGAAGAAATGCACAACCCTTAGTGGTGGAATTTAAAGCTGGAACCATGGCCCTAGTGCATAATGGGAACCTGATCAATGCAGTAGAAATCCGTAAGAAACTCATTGATGATGGCTTTAGCTTTACATCAACCAGCGATAGCGAAATCATCATTAAGCTGATTGCCATTCACTATAAAAGCAGTGCCATTGCAGCCATTAAACAAACCCTATCGGAGATCAAGGGTGGTTTTGCCCTGATCTTGATTATGGAAGGTAAACTCTATGGCATTCGTGACCCCTATGCGCTACGTCCCCTAGTCATTGGGAAAACCCCCAAGGGGGACTATGTGCTTGCTTCAGAAACTGTTGCTCTTGAGCTTTTAGGGGCAGAGGTTGTGAGGGAAGTAGAGAAAGGTGAAATCGTTGAGATCGATGAAAACGGCATCAATTCAACGATTTATGATGATAGCAAGCCCAAGAGTCTATGTGGATTTGAATTCGTATACTTCTCCCGTCCTGATAGCGATTTAGAAGGTAAAAGTGTCTATGAAGCTCGGGTGGAACTGGGGAGGATTTTGGCTAGGAGAGACAAAGATAAATATGATCTCGTGGCAGCCGTTCCGGATAGTGGTGTTCCTTCGGCCATCGGTTATGCTATGGAGTCCAATACTGTCCTGTCTTCCGTCTTCTATAAGAACAAATACATTGGAAGGACCTTTATTGATCCGACCCAGGAACAACGTGAGCGCATGTTACGACTAAAACTCAGCATCATGAAGGAAGTGGTCAAGAATAAGCGCATTGTCATTGTGGATGACTCCATTGTGCGAGGAACCACCATGAAGGACTTAGTCCATGATCTGAAGAAGGCTGGTGCAAAAGAGGTTCATGTTCGCATCAGCTCACCTCCTGTCAAATTCTCCTGCTTTTTTGGTATTGATACACCTACTAAAAAGTCTCTTTTGGCGGCTAACCTAACAGAAAAGGAAATTGAAGAATACACTGGTGCTGACAGTCTTCGCTTCATTACCACAGAAGAATTTATTGAAGGGGTAGGTCTACCTGAAGAAATCCTTTGTAAAGCTTGTTTTACAGGGGATTATCCCATGGAAGTTCCCAAAACCCATAACAAATATGTCTTTGAAAAATACTAGAGAAATGGAAAGGGAAGGGTCATGAAAATCAGTTATAAAGATGCAGGTGTTGATGTTGATCGTGGACAAGACGCCGTGCGTGAAATGAAGGGCTATGTAGAGGCAACCCATGGACCAGAAGTTCTTGCAGAACTTGGTTCCTTTGCAGGTCTCTATGCACTTCCTGCTGGCATGAAAGAGCCTGTTCTTGTCAGTGGAACCGATGGTGTGGGAACAAAAATTCTCCTGGCAAAGGAAGTGGGAAGAATGGAAGGACTGGGTCAGGATTTATTGGCCATGTGTGCCAATGACATACTGTGTCATGGTGCTAAACCTCTTTTCTTCCTGGATTATCTTGCTTCCTCCTATCTTGATCCAAAAGAGGTTGCCACGGTTGTTGGCTCCATTGCCAAGGCATGTAAGAGCATTGGATGTGCTCTGATTGGTGGAGAAACCGCAGAAATGCCAGGAATGTACCAACCCGGTGATATGGACATGGCAGGTTTCTGTGTGGGACTCATCGAACGTGATGAGATCATTACCGGAGAAAAAATAGAAGAAGGAGATCTCCTTGTTGGGCTTGCCTCCAGTGGATTCCATTCCAATGGATACTCCTTACTACGCAAAATCTATCTAGAGCTCCATCGTGATTATCTCGATCGCTTTGCTGAGGAATTGTCCCGACCCACCACACTATATGTCAATCAAGTACTCAGCCTTTTGGAGAAGGTTGAAGTGAGAGGGATCATTCATATTACGGGTGGGGGCTTCTATGAGAACATTCCCAGAGTTCTTCCTAAGGGACTGACGTTTTCTGTGGATACATCCACCTGGGAAAGAAGTGAACTCATGGAAACCACAGCTCGCTTAACAGGGCTGAGTGATGACGAGCTCTACAATACCTTTAATATGGGCATTGGCATGGTACTTGTCATTAAAAAAGAAGATCTTGACGAAACCCTTAACCATATGGAAAGCCAAGGTCAAAAGGCCTGGGTCATTGGTGAAGTCATTCAAGGGGAAAAGGGGATGATTAAGTGAAGGTGATTATTTTTGCATCAGGCAGTGGATCCACCTTCCAATATCTCGTAGACAACAGGAGGGGATTCGATGTAATCGCCCTCTTTTGCAATCGTAAGAACGTAAAAGTCATCGATCGTGCCATTGAAGCTGGAATCCCCGTGTACTATGTTGATAAAGAGGGTAAATGGAAAAGTGAACTAGAGAAACTTTCTCCCGACTATATTCTACTTGCGGGGTATTTGGGCATTGTCCCAGAGGATGTGGTAGATCGATTTCCTCGCCGCATCTTGAACATCCATCCTTCGCTTTTACCAAAATTTAGTGGTAAGGGCTATTATGGTGAACATGTTCACAGGGCAGTCCTTGAAGCTGGTGAGAAAGAATCAGGCTGTACCCTTCATCTAGTTGATGGGGGAATCGATACAGGTGAGATTTTGGCACAGGAAAAGGTCCCTGTTTATCCGGAGGATACACCAGAAACACTTGCAGAACGGGTACAAGCAGTGGAGAAACCACTTTACTTAAAAGGCTTTTTGAGCTACGGAGGTATTGAATGCGAGCGCTAATTAGTGTCTATGACAAAAAGGGATTAGACGAACTTCTTCCCCTTCTTGTTGAAAAGGGCTATGAATTTGTCAGCACAGGTGGAACTTACCAATACATAAAAGACCTCGGTTATGAGGTCCTTACAGCTGAAGAAGTAACTGGTCATCCCGAAATTCTGGAGGGAAGGGTTAAAACCCTCCATCCCAAAATCCACGGTGGTATTTTGGCCAGAAGAGAAGTAGAGACCCATGTAAGAGATCTAGAAGACAATGACATCAAAGGAATTGACCTGGTCATTTGCAATCTCTATCCATTTTTTGAAAAGGTAAAAGAACAACTGAGTTATGCAGAAAAAATCGAATTCATTGACATTGGTGGACCAAGTATGCTCCGTTCAGCCGCCAAGAACCATAAAGATGTGTTAGTTCTCAGCTCTCCCAATCAATATGAGGAGTTTATGCGACGCCTGAAGGAGAATGACTTTGATCTCCAGTACAGAAGAATGCTGGCAGCAGAAGTCTTTGCTCTAACAGCAAGCTATGATAGTGCCATCGCCAACTTCTTGACCCTTGACATGTACCCTTCACGTCTCACCATGAGCTTTGAAAAGAAGGCTGATCTACGTTATGGGGAAAACCCCCATCAAAAGGGTGCCTTCTATGCCGACATCAACTGTGATGGTTTCTTAACCGATTTGGCCGTGCTCTGGGGGAAAGAACTGTCCTACAACAATTATCGCGACATGGAGATTTGTTGGGAACTTGCCAATGAATTTGAAGATATCTGTGCTGTTGCAGTGAAACACAATACTCCCTGTGGTGTTGCTTTAGGTGCGACGAGTTTTGAAGCCTATAAGAAGGCCCACGCATGTGATCCTGTCTCCATTTTTGGTGGAATTGTTGCGCTCAATGCTGAAGTTGATGCCGAGACAGCCGAGGAAATGAATAAAACCTTCCTCGAGATTGTTATGGCACCTAGCTTTACAAATGAGGCCTTGAGCATTCTTAAACAGAAGAAGAATCTTCGTATCGTTAAGGTTCTTTCTGCGGCACCCATTCGAAAATCTGCCATGACACTAGGTGGTGGACTGTTGATTCAAGAAAAAGATTTAAGCTTTATTGCGGACTTAAACTGTGTAACCCAACGATGCCCAGATCAAGAAGAGCTTGATGAGCTCCTCTTTGCCATGAAAGTCGTCAAATACGTGAAGAGCAATGCCATTGTAGTGAGCCAAAATAAAGCTGCAATAGGTATAGGAGGCGGAAGTGTCAATCGCATTGATGCTGCTCGTTTTGCCCTTGAGAGAGGAACTGGTGCAACCGTATTAGCATCTGACGCCTTTTTCCCCTTTGATGATGTGGTGAAGTTGGCTGCGGGATATGGTATCGAAGCCATCATCCAGCCAGGTGGTTCCCAACGTGATCAAGACTCCATTGATGCTTGTGATGAATCGGGGATTGCCATGATCTTTACAGGCATGAGGCACTTTAAACATTAAGAG
This sequence comes from uncultured Clostridia bacterium, assembly GCA_945950065.1. Taxonomy (GTDB): domain Bacteria; phylum Bacillota; class Clostridia; order Peptostreptococcales; family Acidaminobacteraceae; genus DTU036. The sequence continues at coordinate 5,172 of CAMFGQ010000005.1, read as the reverse complement.
CGGGAGGTCGTTTTGAAAATACTACTTATTGGTTCAGGAGCAAGAGAACATGCTCTGCTCTATGCCATGCAGAAAGAACATCCAGACTATGACTATTATGCTGTTCCTGGAAATCCTGGCATGGGGATAGCCTCTGTGTCTCTAGAAGAAGCTTTGGAGATGGATGCAGATCTTGTGGTCATTGGACCTGAAACTCCTTTAGTAGAAGGCCTTGCTGATCGGTTTAGAGCTAAGGGTATGGCTGTCTTTGGGCCAGGAGCTGAGGCTGCTAAACTGGAAGGCAGTAAGATTTTCAGCAAATTCTTTATGGAGCGTTATGGGATTCCAACGGCAAAAGGTATTGAAGCTGTGGATTATCAAAGCAGTCTAAAAGCTCTAGAAGAATTTTCCCATCTACCTGTAATCAAGGCCAACGGTCTGGCTGCAGGTAAAGGTGTCTTTTTACCAGAAAACGACATGGAAGCCAAAGACATCTTGAAGGCTCTTTTCTTAGACAAGCTTCTAGGTGAAAGTGGTTCCAAGGTTCTCCTTGAAGAACGCCTTCAAGGACCTGAGCTTAGTTTCTTCTATTTTGTGAATAAAACTGGCTATCGTTATCTCGGCTGTGCACGAGATCACAAGCGTGCCTACGATGATGATCTTGGTCCCAATACAGGGGGCATGGGAACATTTTCGCCTGTGCCTGATTGTACTGAAGAAGACTATGAGCAAATTGACGAGATCATGAAAAAGACCTACCAAGGAATGTTGGAAGAGGTCATGGATTATCGTGGGATCATCTTTATTGGCTGTATGAAAACTCAGGAAGGCCTTAAAGTGCTGGAGTACAATGTACGCTTTGGTGATCCTGAAACCCAGGTGCTCATGGCGCGGCTTGACAGTGACTTTCTTGAGCTTGCTCTAGCTACAGCCAACAATCAGCCTCTACCTGAAGTAGAGCTTAAAGATGAAGTAGCTGTCTGCGTCATCCTTGCCTCTAAAGGATATCCTGGAGATTTACTCCTAGGTCAGAGCATCCAAACCGAAGAGTTTGATGAGGATGTGCTTCTCTTTTCAGGTGGCACTCGCCTAGAAAAGGGAATCCTGGTGAACAGTGGAGGTAGAGTCTTTTCCCTAGTGGCTCTAGGGGATACCTTTGAAGAAGCTCGAGAAAAAGCTTATCGCAATGCAAAACGTGTTCACTTTAATGGCGTGTGGTACAGAAAAGATATTGCCAAGAGTGCTCTATGACGCTTCTGTTTATGCGTCATGGTGTCACCCAGTATAACAAAGAGGGAAAACTTCAGGGGAGACAAGACTTTCCCTTAAGTGATGAAGGAAAAGCTCAAGTCGCTGCAGTGGACACAAGATTCCTTCAACAGGTGGAGAAAATCTATTCTTCGCCTTTACTGCGTGCCCGGCAGAGCGCCGAAATCCTTCAGCTAGATTGCCCCATTGTTTTGGATGATCGACTTGTGGAACGAGGTTTTGGCGAGTATGAGGGTAAAAGCTATCAAGAGCTTTACGATGAAGGTTTTGATCTAAAACGAGCCTATGAAGACGATGAGTATTTCTTCTTGGGTGTAGAGTCGCTAGGAGACATGAGAGCACGCCTTCTAGATTTTCTTAAGGAGATACAACAGGAACAAGAAGAAACCGTACTCCTTGTCAGTCATGGAGGTCTAGGGCTTTGCCTTCGACAAATGTTTCCTGATAAAAAGAGTGACATCATGGATCTTGCGGATATTAAAAATTGTCAGATTCTCAGCTTTGACTTATAATGGTGGAGAGAGGTATAACATGAAAAACGTAGCATTTTACTTAACCCCTAAAATTAATGTAGTCTATGAGCATACCGACGCGAGTATGCGCCAGCTTTTCGAGAAAATGGAGTATCATCACTATACATCTATTCCTATACTCGATGAAAAGGGGCATTATGTAGGTACCATTACTGAAGGGGATCTCCTCCGAAAAATCAAGAAAAAAGAAACCATTACTTTTCGAGATATGGAGAACATTTTTGTGAAAGACATCAAGAGGAGTAGGCTTTATTCTCCAGTTTCCATCGATGCTAGATTTAGAGATCTCTTTCGCATCATCGCCCATCAGAACTTTGTGCCTGTGGTGGATGATCAAGGAGTTTTTATCGGTATCGTGACGAGAAGTGCTGTCCTTTCAAGTTTTGAAGAGTTTATCGAAGAGTAGCATAGGACGTCCTATGCTACTTTACTGAAGGGAGCTTAACTTGCTCAGTGATCAACTGCTAAGAAAATATTTTCGCATTTTTATTGTTATCGTCTGTATACTCGTTCTGGTAATGGGTTTTTTTTGGCTTAATTATCTTTATGGTCGTCATCAACGCTCCTTGGAGGAGTTTACAGCTGAAATCCAATCCATCATAGAAACTGAAGTGGAACAAAAAGCAGGACTTCTTCAAGCAAGAGGAGATAGCATCTACGAACAGGAAAGACATGAACTGGAAAGTAGTCTTCTGAATCGTGCTGCCCTGGTCAAGTCCACACTTTATGATGTCTATGTGACCCATTTGGATGATCCTACTACATTTGTCAATTCCCTTGCCCAGATGATTAAAGAACCCAATGAAGTCACTGACTTTTCAGTCTTTATGCTCTCTGAGAGTGGTGAGATGATCGGTGATGCACCAAAGGGTTATGAAACACTGGAGACAACAGGAATCAATTACATCGATCGACATATGATTTATTTTGAGGACCCACCTTATTTAGGGGTCAAGATCTATATCTATGTTGACTATGATGACTATGTCAAAGAACAAATGAAGAAGAACCTCATCACCTATGGTGAGCTTGATCCACAGATCTATATTCGGGATGATAAAGGACTTGAACTGCTTCAGATTCAGCCAAAAGAAAACCGTAAAGACGGGTTCTTCTATGAAAAAACCAGTGATCTATCTGGATTTACCTTTGGCTACTACAACAGCAAGGATGAACTGGATCGCAGAGTTAATGATCGTAAAGCGATGTTCAACTCCTTCTTACAGAGTCATATCTGGGAGGTATTGGCTTTTCTCGCCATCTTTGTCTTGACCAGTGTGGTCATCCTAAGGCTGATTATCTCCAACATGGGAGACTATTATCAGAGTCTTAATGAAGGGGTCATGGACGCATATCGTAATCGAAAACGGCTCAGTGACCAACATCAATTTCAGCACTTTGCTTTGGGTGATTCCATTGACTATGTCATCCGTGAATCCTATCTACGCGAAGAGGATTATGAAAAACAAATCAATGAACTCAAGGAACAGTTAAAGAAAAACAAACTCCAACGTCTTCTGTTGGAGAAGAAACTGCTCCGCTTGTCTGATTTACCCTATACCAAGGACATCTTGTACAACTACACCATGGAAGAATTTGACCCAGGTGAGTTGATTGAAAAGACCCACGAAAAAGTGGATCCTGTTGCACCACTCACCCTTAAGGGGAGCAAGAAAACCTTGACCAATGACCGTGGTCTTTTCATTGAATTGTTAGAGGAAATCTTTGCCCTGAGTAGAGAAGAGGGGAGAAGTTATGAGGTGGATATCCACCAAGAAGGCAGTCAACTTCTTTTATACTTTACCCTCTTTACCCCGGGTTTTGTAAAGGAAAGAGAAATGCAGGAGCTGAAGAACCGAGCCCGTTTACTAGGAGGAGTTCTCTTACGCCACCAAATTGATGATCATTTGTATTTAGTGTTGTCACTGAATGATGCATAGAAATGAGGATCCATGAACTTAGATCGTCTTAATCCCCAGCAGCAAAAGGCAGTCCTTCTTGAGAAGGGGCCTTTGCTTATTTTGGCAGGAGCTGGATCGGGAAAGACAAGAACCCTGACAGCGAGAATTGCCCATCTTGTAGAACAAGGAATCATGGCCAGTCGGCTTTTGGCCATCACCTTTACAAATAAAGCTGCCAGAGAAATGAAAGAACGTTTAGAGGAGTTAGTGGGCACAGAAGCCCACTATCTTTGGGTAGGGACTTTCCATGCCATCTCCTTGAGAATCTTGAGAAAATATGGCCATCTTCTTGGCTATGAGAAAGACTTTGTAATCTATGATGGCACAGATCAGAGAACCCTAGTGGGCAATTGCCTAAAAGAACTCAACATGGATAGCAAACGCTATCCAGCAAAAATGGTTCGGGTGTTGATCTCTCAAGCTAAAAGTCAAATGACCAGACTATCTGAATATCGCAATCATTTGGATGATGATCTTTGGGAAGTCTTTGAACTCTACGAAAGAAAACTCAAAGAATACCAAGCCATGGATTTTGATAACATCCTCTTTAAGGTGGTAGAGCTTTTTGAGGAGAATGAGGAGGTTCGTCTTGAGTATGCACAGCGCTTCCATGAAGTTCTGGTGGATGAATACCAAGACACCAACCGCATCCAATATCAACTGATTCAGCTTCTCACTAAAGATCGCCATAATCTTGTTGTTGTAGGAGATGTGGATCAATCAATCTATGGATGGCGGGGAGCGGATATACGCAACATCATGGAGTTTAAAAAGGACTTCAAGGATGCCCAGGTCATTACTCTTGAACAAAATTATCGCAGTACAAAGCGTATTTTGGAAGCAGCTAATGCATTGATTGAGAACAATCCTTCTAGACCGAAGAAAAACCTCTGGACGGATCTTGAAACCGGTGACAAAATCACCCTCTTCCATGCAAAGAGTGATCAGGAAGAAGCCGACTATGTTTTAACTTCCATTCATGCCGATCTCACGGCGGGAGTATCACCCAGGGATATTGCGGTACTCTATCGTACCCATGCCCAGAGTAGACTCTTTGAGGAAAGGCTGCGCAAAGCAAATATCCCCTATCAGATCTATGGGGGACTGAAATTCTATGATCGTAAAGAGATTAAAGATGTCTTGGCTTATCTAAAGGTTCTTGTCAATCCTTTAGATGAGGTATCTCTTCTTCGCGCTATCACCACACCTCGAAGGGGCCTAGGTGAAGGAAGTCTACTAAAGATTAGCCAGTATGCTGCACAGCAGGGACTAGGCTTCTATGAAGGGGCTAAAAAAGGACTAGAAGAATCGGTCTTCACTGGTCGCATCAGTAACCCCCTTAGTGAATTTATCTCCCTTTTTGAAGAGAGACGTTCCAAGCTTGAAGAGGAAGAACCCTATCTACTTAGTTTAGATCTATTGGAACAAGC
>CAMFGQ010000004.1 GCA_945950065.1 uncultured Clostridia bacterium | reverse complement strand
TTCCTAATGAGTTTTAACTTTTTGGACTGTTGCACTTAATATTACAATCTATCATATAAGTATAAAAGAGCCGAACACACCACAATGTCCATTGATGGTGTGTCGGCTCTCTTATGAATAAACAAGAGATTTATTTGTTGTATCAGTACTATGGCATATATCGTATTATTACAGTCTTTATGGTGCCTCACATCCTACAACATACTCAGTGCATAGGGTCTAAAGAAATGTAGTAAGAATAAGACCACAGTAATCAATGCAAAGAGTTTATGCACCATAAAAAGATTTTTCTTCTTCAAACGATAAAAGGCTCCCCCCGTAACAACTGTTACAAGGATGCTCCCATAGAGTAGCCATCCTGTGTGCAAACGAATTCTTCCCAGAATCATAAATCCATGAATAAAGGCAACCACTAAAAATAAAATTCCCAAGGGCTTATGAAGTTGTCGTAAAAAGCGGATAAACTTCATAAATCCTTTGTTTCGCGTTTTAATGGTGTACTTATTCAGTCTAACCAAAATAAAGGAAAGGACAAGCACTCCCAAAATAGCAGCACTTGCCCAACCATAAAATGAGTAGCTAGGCATGTCTTTACTCCACTAACTTGCCAACGATAGGAACACCTTCTAGCTTACCTGGGCCATGAGGAGATTTCGTCTTAATTTCTTCTGAAAGATCTTTCCCTGCTTCATAACCATTGTGTTCCCCACCATTCCAAGGTGGTACGTCCGTTACATCATAGACATATCCATCTACAGCCACATAGGCTTTATTACCATCTTTTCCATTGAATTTAGCTAATTCCTCCAGTGTAAACTCCTTTTCCAAGTCATCGCTAGATTCGCTTGGTGTATCCTCTGTAACTTCTTCAGTCGTTTCTTGAGGTGGAGCCTCTGCAGGTTTTTCCTCTGATGGAGCACATGCTGCCAAGGTAAAAACTAAAATCAAAGTGAGTAGGATAATTAGTTTCTTCTTCATCGTGTATCCTCCTTTGAGCAAACTTTACCCTCAATGCTGGTAAATATTCAGTGAACAGTGGATAAGTCTAGGCAAAATGTAGTTATTTATTCACATACTTGATTACTCTTTGTTGATTCTTTTTCACTTCTGACGTATACTTAATGTACAGACAATACTCCACTACACCACATAGGAACCATTTAATGAATGCATACCCTCAACGAAGGGAGGAGTAGAATGAAGAAAATTGTCATCACCACAGGAGAAAAGGATCAGGAAGTAATAGAAGAGTTTTTCGGAACAGAAGAAGAACTGCTTGCCTATCTAGAAGGAGAACAAGCAGGAGGAGAACGTTGGGTAAAGGCTTGGATCCAAGAAGAAGAAAATGTTTTCAGGGCTTACCAAGATCCGACTATCCGTCGTTCTATTCCCACTGGAGCCATTTCAAGATTACGGAAGAAAACATTAAAAGACAAAGAAGGCCATGTCATTGGCCACTATCGCATTGATCACTCTACACCAAGACGGATCTATTATAACGGAACCCTCGTAACAGATGAGATGATTGAAAAAGACCCCGCACTTAGAGATCAAGTTGAAGAACTTGTTACGCTCTTTCAAAAAGGGGAAGCCAGCGTCCAAGACGGTAAAGAAGTCGTCGAACGTTGGGGCATTAGAGTAGAAAGAGAAATTGAATCCATTACTTATTATCAAGAATACTCTCATCAATAAGGTTCATCCATGGATAAGGTGGACAAAGAGGCTTGTACCTGTGTACAAGTCTTTTTAATTTAAAACTTCATCATCAAGCTGAAAGCAAGGGTATAGCCCATCAATAAGGGGTATGATTGGGTGAAGGAGTTATGATGATTCGTTATAGCATTGAAAAGAAATACACCACCCTTGTTCTTGTGGTGATTATCCTTGTATTAGGTTATGTTTCCTATACTGGACTTTCCATTGACCTCTTCCCTGATCTTGATTTACCCATCCTTTTTGTGGTTGCCCAAGAGGCAGGACAAACCCCCGAGGCTATGGAGTTAAAAATTACACGTCCTCTTGAACGCGTCCTTTCTACCAGTGAGGGCTTAAAAGAGATGCAATCAACCTCTACTGACGGTGTTTCTACTTTGCTCTTGACCTTTGAGCAAGGACACAACATGGACTCCGCATCCATTGATGTCAGTGGAAAAATCGATCTTTTGGGGGATCTTTGGAAAAGCGGTACGAGACCCATGGTACTTCGCCTCAACCCCTCCATGCTCCCCGTTATGATCAGTGCAGTACATGCTGAGAACATGACACCAGAAGAGTTAACGAGATTTTATGAGGAGCAGCTCCAGACAAAGCTTGAAGGCACCGATGGAGTCGCTCGGGTACAGGCAACGGGTCTGTTCAAAACTGAAGTTCAAGTAATCCTCTCCGAGGAGAAAATCCAACAGAAAAACAATGAACTCCTCAACAAAATCCAACGTTCATTAGATGAACAAGAGCAAGAAATCCAAGAAGCAAAACAAAAAATACAAGAAGGCAAAGACCGCCTCAGCAACGTCTCCATCCCAGCACCCTCTGTCAGTATTCCTGACAACCTCCTTGATGCTAGTTTAAGCCTCAGTGGAGAATTAGCTGAAATCAGTATTCGAAAAGCTTCAAGCCAGGTCTATCTCACTTCTTTAGAGCAGGTACTGCTTCTTCTGACAACACCAACAGAAGATTTGAGTGAGACCCAAGCGCTAATCCTTGAGACGTTATCTGAATTTCCCTTTTCCCTTACCGAGGAAAACCTAGAAGAAGCAAAGAGTTGGACTCAGGAACAGATCCAGAGCACACAAAATGAAATCGCAGTATTAGAAGCTGAAGAAACAAGCCTTCAAGAACGCCTTGAACAAGCCACACAGAGCATCTCCAACATGGCAGCTGCACAGGGACAGATGCTTGCACAAGCAGGAAACATGCTCCTACAAGCACAGGCTGCAGGCAGTGAACTCACAAAAATGGAAGTTCTCTTAGAAAGCCAAAACATGCTCTTAGAATCAAAAAAAGAAGAAGCCCTTGCCAGTGCAAATTTGTCAAAGCTCTTAAATATGGACACCTTGACAAAGTTCCTCATGGCAGAAAACATCTCTCTGCCAATTGGTTATATTGAGGATAAAGATGTACCCACTCCCCTGACCCTCCAAAATCCCCTTTCACAGGAAGAACTAGAAGATCTCCTCCTAGTGGATACGGGAGAAGATGCATTAGGAAAAATTTACCTAAAGGATGTAGCAAAGATTGAAAAGGTTGACAACAGTAAGGACTACTATGCCAAAGTTAATGGTAAAAATGCCCTACTGATCAACATCCAAAAACAATCTCTTGCAAATACTTCTAAGGTATCCAGCAATCTGCATGCTACCATTGACGAATTAGAAGATCTCTATCCTGGACTTAAGATTAGCCCCCTTATGGATCAAGGCCAATATATCCAGTGGGTCATCAAGGCCATCCTACAGAACATTCTTCTAGGTGGCGTCTTTGCCATGCTTATCCTTTATCTGTTTTTAAGGGATCTGCGCTTCACCTTGCTGATTGCACTCTCCATCCCCATCTCCATCGTGGCCACCTTGGTCTTGATGTACTTTTCTAACATGACCTTGAATCTGGTTTCCATGGCAGGTCTTGCCCTTGGAGTTGGGATGATGGTGGATAACTCCATCGTAGTTATTGAAAACATCCATCGGTTAAGTCGTCAGGGCATGAGTCTGCGAGAATCATCCCTAGAAGGGGCAAAAGAAATGGCTCCAGCCATTACTGCCTCCACCATGACAACAGCCTTTGTTTTCTTGCCTATTCTCTTCACCCAGGGCGTTGCACGAGAACTGTTTACGGATATGGCCTTAACCATCGCCTATGCCCTCCTTGCCTCCCTTGTGGTGGCTCTTAGCCTTATCCCCACAGCAAGCAGCATCCAGGCGCCTCGTAAGCAGTATGTACAACGTGAATTTGAATTCTATAGGAAGAGTTTACTCTGGAGCCTGCGTCATCCCTTTGTTGTGTTGGGAATCAGTCTGCTCCTTCTCCTGGGAAGTTTTGGTATCCTCTACACGAAAGGTAGTATCTTTATTCCTGCAATGGATACTCCCCAAATTGAGATGACCATTCGTCCAGGAGATTCTTCCCAAACCAAGGAAGAGCTCTACAGCTACACTGACGAAGTTCTAAAACGATTAGAAGATGTAAAAGACCTTTCTCTTATCGGTGCGATGGATAGCAAAAGCATGACAGGTAACCAAAATGCCATGAGTGTCCATTTGCTAAGAGAAGAAGGTTCTAAACGTAGCAGTTTAGCCATTGAAAAAGAAATCCACGAAAAACTGCAAGGACTACCTCTGGACATTCGCATCCAGAGTCAAAGTATGAGCATGGACTCCCTTGGCGGTGGTGGCCTCAGCCTACGTCTTCTATCAAATAATCTAGAGGAAGCTCAGGAATATGGTGAAAAACTCCTAGAAGAAATCAAAGATATACCTGGTTTACTGGAGGCTCGTCTAGGCGAAGAAGAAGCCCAGCGCCAATTTCATTTAGTACTAGACCGAGAAAAAGCAATGGAGAATCAATTAACACCAGCCGAAGTCTTTCACCAACTAGAACGAAGACTCTCCCTACCCAAAGGTCTCTTGACCCTGGAGGAAGGGCTATCACTGAAGGTCATTCAAGAAAATCACCACAGTCTGACTAGAAGAGAACTCATGAATGTAGAAATCAAAAATTCAAAAGGTGAACTGGTGAAACTTTCAAGCATAGCCAAGCTTCATGGAGGTACAACACAGCCCTCCATAGGCAGAATCAATCAAAAGCGCTATATTGAGATGAAGGGAGTTATTGCACCAGAGAGCAACATTGAACTTGTCAGCAATGAAATCGATAAAAAAATCAAGGAGATGCCACCGCCAAGCGGTTTAGAGGTAGTCTATGCTGGAGAGCGAGAGCAGCTAACTTCCACCATGAAGGACCTCACCACTATGCTCCTGCTGGCCTTTATCATTATCTATGGGATTATGATCATCCAGTTCCAGTCCCTGCTTTCACCCTTTATCGTGATGTTTACCATTCCCCTGGCCTTTACAGGTGGAGCCCTAGCACTTCTTCTCTTTGGAAAACCACTTAGTGTGATCGCATTACTTGGCTTTCTGGTTCTTAGCGGTGTTGTGGTGAACAACGGCATTGTTTTTGTTGATACAGCGATCCGTGGTGAGGGAAGTATAGAAGAGGTTCTCCTGCGCACAGGTTTTATGCGAACAAGGCCCATCCTGATGACAGCCTTGACGACGATTTTGGGGTTGGTTCCCTTGGCCTTATCTGTTGGCTTAGGTTCTGAAGCTCTTCAACCCATGGGACTTGTCCTGATCGGGGGACTACTCTACGCTACACTGATGACCCTTTATGTGATTCCAGTGCTCTACAAACTCTTCCACGGAAGAAAATACAAGGTAGAAACACAACAAGAGCAGGCTTAGCCTGCTCTTGATACTCTTTAGTTTCTATGTCCTTGAGAAGTACAAGGGGGGGGGAGGATTATTCCTCTTCTTTTTTCTGCTCTTCTCTTATTTTTTTAATAACTTCTTCTTGTCTCTCCATGCCCTTCTTAAACTTTCGCGTAACGCGATAACCAATCCCCAAAATCACAGCAAGGACAATTAAGGTCACTTGAAAGCGTTGTTGAGGGCTTTGGTACCGTCCTAGCTGCATAGCAAGGAGCACAATGAGACCGATGGTACTATAGATCATGATTAAGAGTTTCAGATCTTTGTCTTCTGAGCCTGTTGGTTTCTTATTCTTCATGCTCTGCCTTTAACCTTTCTAGACTGTCTTTTGCACGCCTTAAATACTCCCCCTCTTCCATGCCTGCATAAAAATGACTCATAAAGCGCGTAATTTCAAGATGATAGGGAACCTCTCTAGGAATCCCTGCTAGCCACTTCTTGAGCGGTAGATGTCCATCTCCTGGAATCAGGTGTAAATCCTCTACTCCCTTGTTATCGTGAAGATGGAGTGCACTGACTCTTGGCAGATAAGCTTTAATCTTCTCCCAGTTACCTGAAATGCCCAAGTGTCCCGTATCAAGACAAAGGCCCAAAGAAGGAAAGTGATCGAGAAGAGCAAACAACACCTCATCTTGCCAGAGATTCTCAGCGGCCAAGGTGACACCTAGTTCTTCTGCGCGTTGAAGGATTCTTTCAAAAGTCTCTAGGCCACCAGCTAGAACTAAGTCCTTCTTTTCCATTTCATCTTTCTCCCAAGGATGAAAAACTGCCTTAGCTACCTCGCCTTCATGGAGCTCTTCTAGCCACTGTATCATCTTGGCTTCATAAATCTTTCTCTTATCCTCTGTCATCCACAATCTGCCTTCTTGAGAAAAGGGAAGATGAACATGGAGAATCTCAAGGCCTTTTTGGCGTAAAAGAGCAAGATTCTCAAGAGGTGTTCTTTCCTCTTCCTCTTCCCACCACAAACTAGCAGCACGAAAACCTGCATCTACAATTGCTTGAGCTCTTGCTACAAATGGTTTCTCATATCCATACCAAAGAAAGATTCCCATGGCGACTCCTTATGCCTATTCTATCATGAAGTGATTCTTTCTTTTCATTTTACCCTTTTTGTGATAAACTTAGCACGGATACCCCCCTCCAGGGGGGATAAGGAGGAAATATGTCAAGAAAAGTCATTGTTGTCGGCGGAGTAGCCGGAGGAGCTAGCGCAGCTACTAGACTGCGCAGGCTGGACGAAAATGCTGAAATTATACTTATCGAAAAAGGAAGCTATATTTCTTATGCTAACTGTGGACTTCCCTACTATGTAGGTGGTGTTATCGAGAATCGTGGTGACCTTATGGTCATGACACCAGAGCTGATGAACTATCGCTTTAACATCGATATCCGTACTGAACATGAAGTGGTCAGCTTAGATGCTGAGAAGAAAACAGTAGACATAAAAAATCTCAAAACTGGAGAGGTGTATCAGGAGGACTTTACCGAACTGATTCTTTCACCGGGCTCAGAACCTCTTAAACCACCGATTTCAGGTATTCAAGAAGAGGGCATCTTTACCCTCTGGACGATTCCAGACACAGACCGTATCTATAACTACATTGAAGAGAAAAAACCACAACGCGCTATCGTTGTAGGAGGTGGCTTTATTGGCCTTGAAATGGCAGAGAATCTTCACCTGCGTGGTATGGATGTAGCAGTAGTTGAGATGTTAGATCAAGTCATGGCACCTGTAGACTTTGATATGGCTCAGATTCTCCATGAACATATGCGGGAGCTGGGAATTGATTTACACTTGAGTTCAAAAGTAGAATCCTTTGAAAAAACTAAACAAGGACTCCAAGCAACGCTAGAAGGCGGAAAAGTCCTTGAAGCTGACATGATCCTCCTTTCTTTAGGAGTACGCCCACAAACTGCATTCTTAAAAGACAGTGGCTTGGAGTTTGGTCCAAAGGGACATCTCCTAGTCAATGATTATTTGGAGACCAACCAAAAAGGTATTTATGCAGTGGGTGACGCCATTGAAGTCAAACAATTTACTACTGGCCAACAAACCGCAGTTCCTCTGGCTGGTCCTGCAAACAAACAAGGACGTATGGCAGCAAACAACATTGTTAAGGATAAAAAAGAAAAGTACAAGGGTTCCCAAGGAACATCCATCGCTCAAGTCTTTGAGCTCAATGTGGCAGGTACAGGCCTCAATGAAAAGAACATGCAGGCCATGGGAAAAGAATATAAAAAGGATTACGATATAGCTCTCATCAACGCCAAGAGCCATGCACAATATTATCCCGGCGTTACCCCCATGTACATCAAGGCTCTTTTCTCTCTACCTGAGGGTAAACTCCTAGGATGTCAGATTGTTGGAGATGATGGAGTTGATAAGCGAATCGATACCTTTGCTACAGTCCAGCGACTAGGTGGAACCGTTTATGATTTAAAGGAGATGGAGCTCGCCTATGCGCCACCCTTTAACTCTGCTAAGGACCCCATGAACATGGTTGGTTTTGTAGCCGAAAATATCCTCGATGGTTTAGTGGACTTTGTGACACCTATGCATTACGACAAAGAAGAGGAAGAAAGCATCATTCTAGATCTAAGGGAAGAAGAGGAACTCCTCCTGGGAACCATGGAAGGTAGCCGTCATATCCCTCTTGGTCATCTAAGAGAAAAACTAAGTGAACTGGATCCCGAAAAGAGTTATGTCACCCTCTGTTCCCTTGGTGTCCGCAGTTATCTTGGCGCACGTATTCTTACTCAAAATGGCTTTAAAAAGGTACGCGTCCTTAGTGCGGGACTACCTGCATGGGACTACTATCATCAAGACAAAAGAGAGATTACACCTAGAGCAAAAGTTGCCCCAAAGACAAAAGAAGAGATTCCAAGTGAAGCTGACCTCTGCATTGATGTCTGTGGAGCCCAATGTCCAGGACCCATCCTACAGGTGGCCAAAGCCCTTGAGCAATTAGAAGATGGACAAACACTAGAAGTCATCTCTACTGATCAAGGCTTCTACCGTGATATGCCCATGTGGTGTGCACGTACTGGCAACACCCTACTTTGCATTGACAAAGAGGATAAAACCATTGTTGCAAAACTTCGAAAAGGACAAGAGAAGGAAGAGGAAAAAACACTTACAGAAATCCCCCATAACAAGACCATGGTTGTCTTTAGTGGAGATCTCGATAAAGCCATCGCATCTCTGATCATTGCCAACGGTGCAGCCAGCATGGGTAGAAAGGTTACGATGTTCTATACTTTCTGGGGACTGAATATTTTGAGAAGACCAGAGAAAGTTGCCATCCACAAACCCATCATTCAGCGTGCTTTTTCAGCCATGATGCCTAGAGGTACAAAAAAACTTGGCCTCAGCAAAATGAACTTTATGGGTGCTGGCTCTAAGATGATTCGCAAGATCATGAAGGACAACAATGTTGATTCTCTAGAATCCTTGATGCAACAAGCACTTAATGCAGGAGTCAAAATGATTGCTTGCAACATGAGCATGGACCTTATGGGCATCAGAGAAGAAGAACTCATTGACGGCATCGAGCTTGGCGGTGTAGCGACCTACCTTGGTGAAGCTGAAATGGCAGATACCAACCTCTTCATCTAATGACCAAAGAACAGAAAGACATTTTAAATCGCTTAAAAACTCTTCAAGGTCATCTTGGTGGTATCATCAACATGATTGAAGAGGAAAAGGAGTGTGAAGAGATCCTTGTGCAAATGAAGGCCATTTCCTCAAGTGTTAGCAAAACACAAAGCCTTATCTTTCAAAACTATCTTCACAAATGTGCAAAGCTTTCTGAAGAAGACCAAGCAAATATCCAGCGTGCTTTGAACATGATCCTTTAGAACGAAAAGAGACCTCAAGGTAAATCCTAGAGGTCTCTTATATTGTAATTCCTTAAGACTCAGTAGGTGACTGAGATTTTGGTGCTTTCTTATTTTTCTTCTCTCAATAAAAAAAGCTCCTTAGGGCTTATAGATCCTTAATTTCCATCTGCTGCATTTCATCTTTCTTTTTGGTTCCCTGTCTAGTTTTATAGTATATCCATACTAGTAATCCAGTAGGTAGAGCACCAATAACCAGATAGATCAATTTAATAAGTAAATATCCTCCCGCAGGGAAAGATCATCATCATAAAGAAGGGGAAAGAAATTTTATAGAGTGATAGGGCCGGCAAAATAAGACCTGGATAGCGACTTTCAAGCTTAGAGAGCTATTTTTGGAAAAAACAAGCCACTACTAGGAAAAGTACATAGGGTAGAACGATTAATATTATTGTCATTGGCATACTGTTCATTCTATTTCCTCCTTTTTTCGGTAGGCCTTGATGAGGATTTTTGCAGTTGGTAGATCAATCTTCTCTTCAAGGGCAAGTTTTTTGATGAGGAGAACATAGGGGTCTTCTTGAAGCTTTTGATAGAGTTCTATTTTCTGAATGAGGCGATCTAAACGAAGTCGCACCGTGGGATAACTGACACCATAAATCTCAGCTAATTCTTTTAGCGATCCAGAAGAAACAATGAAATTTCTAATAAATTCCAAATCTTCTTCAACCAGTGCCTCCATCCAGGGAGGCAGTTCTCTAATATCCATAGGCACCTCCTTTAATTATATTAATTATAATCTAAATAAAATTAAAGTCAATAGTAAATATTTCTTTATCTTTATTAAAAAAGAATCCCCAGGGGATTCTTAATGTTTTATCTTAGTCTTCCATTCACTTTAACTTGCTTCCTTTAGGAAGAACCATGGCCTTAGGAAAACATTCTACTCCTTCTCGATCACAATTGTTGCAACCAAAGATAGGAGGAAGGTCTTTCATTTCTATGAAAGAAAAGCCTAGACGATGGAAAAAGTCTGGTTCTTTAGCAACAAGGTAAAGATCTTCATCAAAGGGAAGATCTACTAAGAGCTCCTCAAGGATCTTTCTTCCTATTCCCTTTCCATGTAGACTCCTATCTACTGCAATCCCATCAAGTACTAAACTCTCCCCTCTTCTAGCAAGGGCAGCTGCTGCAAGAACTGTCCCTTCTCTTTCATAGACGAGGATTTTGAGGAAGTTACTTTTAACTGGTTCATTGCCTACTTCTAAGCCTTCCTTTGTGAAAAGATCAAGTATTCGACTTGGATCTCTAATTTCCTTAAACATATCATCCTCCCTTGCACTTCCTTTTACCCTAAAGGACGATCCTTGAACGAAAAAAAGACCACCATCTGATGACGGTGGTCTCTTGTGTCTTAAAGATTTGCTTTCTTCTCTTTTTCGATTTCAAGAAGTCTTGTGAGTTCGGGGATAACCTTGTGAAGGTCACCAACGATACCCAGATCAGCAGTTTGGAAAATAGGAGCACCAGCATTTTTATTGACTGCAATAATAAAGTCTGATTCTTCCATTCCCGCAAGATGCTGAATCGCTCCAGAAATACCCATTGCGAAGTATACGCCAGGACGTACTGTTTTACCAGTTTGTCCAACTTGATGATCCTTTGGTAACCAACCAGAGTCGATGGTAGCACGAGATCCAGAGACCTCTCCTTCGATCACTTTAGCTAGTTCTTCTAGGATAGGTAGAGCTTCTGGGCTACCGATACCACGGCCTGCAGAAACCAGAATGTTTGCATCTTCGATTTTGATCTTTTTCTTTTGTTCAACTTCTTCAGAAAGAATTTCTACGTTGAAATCAGCTTCTGTAAAGTCTACTGGAAGAACAGTTAGTTCTGCTTTTCTGCTCTCATCTGGTTCAATCTTTTGCATAACGCCAGGACGTACAGTGGACATCTGTGGACGATGTTCTTTACAGACAATCGTAGCCATGAGGTTACCACCGAAGGCTGGACGTGTCATCAGAAGATTTCTTGTCTCTTCATCAATATCAAGTGATGTACAGTCAGCGGTTAGACCTGTATGCACTCTCGCAGATACACGTGGAGCAAGGTCACGACCAATTGAGGTAGCTCCAAAAAGAACGATTTCAGGTTTTTCTTCTTTTAGAACTTCTACAATACCTTTAACATAAGGCTCGGTCATGTATTTTTCAAGACGATCGTCTTCTACAGCATAAACATGGTCTGCACCATAGTGACCTAGGACATCAGCAAGTTTAGAAACTTCTTTACCGACGATGACGGCACTGACATCGACACCAAGATCTTCTGCTAGTTCACCAGCTTTTCCTAAGAGCTCAAGAGATACGTTTTGAATATGACCATCTCTTTGCTCTACAAATACCATTACACCTTTATAATCTGTCATGTAATCCTCCTAAACTATGAAGCGCTCAAGAAGGGCATCACGAATGATTCTTGCACCTTCTTTTTCATCAACGTCAAAGACTTTTCCAGCAGTTTTAGCACCTTTGGTAAAGCTCTTTTTAACGCTGGTAGGAGAACCTTTAAGACCCAGGTTAGATGGATCTACATCTAGATCTCCAGCAGTGATGGTTTGTACAACGCCATCTTCGTATGCGTCATAAACGCGAGAAATGCGCATATAGCGAGGTTCATTCATACCACCAAGTGTGGTAATCAAGCAAGGGAACTTTACGCGAATGGTTTGGAAACGGTCTTCAAATTGACGCTTCACAACCATGGATTCATCGGTTACTTCTCTGATTTCTTCAACATAGCTGATGCTAGGAATTTGAAGATGCTCAGCGATTTGAGGACCAACCTGAGCTGTATCACCGTCAATAGCTTGACGACCAGCGATGATCACATCATAGTCCATGGTACGGATGGCACCAGCTAATGCAGATGAGGTTGCCCATGTGTCAGCACCGGCAAAAGCACGGTCTGTTAGCAGGATAACTTCATCAGCACCCATAGCATAGGCTTCACGTAGAGCTTCTGCAGCTTGTGGAGGTCCCATGGTAATAACAGTAATGGTTGCATCATTTTGCTCTTTAATTTTGAGAGCTTCTTCTAGACCTGCTAGGTCATCAGGGTTAATAATACTTGGAACACCTTCACGAATTAGGGTACCTGTTTTAGGATCCAATTTTACTTCGGTGGTGTCAGGAACTTGTTTAATACATACGAGTATTCTCATCATGACCTCCTAACGTAACAGAGCTGCACTGATGACCATGCGTTGAACTTCACTGGTACCTTCATAGATTTCAGTGATTTTTGCATCTCTCATCATACGCTCTACTGGGTAGTCTCTGGTGTAACCGTAGCCACCAAAGAGTTGTACACATTTGGTTGTTACTTCCATAGCTGTCTCAGCAGCAAATAATTTAGCATGAGCAGCTGCTACGGAATAAGGAAGTCCATTGTCTTTATTCCATGCTGCACGATAAACAAGTAAACGAGCAGCTTGAACTTTGTTTTCTAGATCAGCTAGAACAAATTGAGTGTTTTGGAATTTAGAAATAGCGCGACCGAATTGCTTACGCTCTTTTACGTATTGAACAGTCTCATCAAGAGCACCTTGTGCAATACCTAAAGCTTGAGCTGCGATACCAATACGACCACCATCAAGGGTGTTCATAGCAATTCTAAATCCAAAGCCTTCTTTACCTAAGAGATTCTCTTTAGGAATACGGCAGTCTTCAAAAATAAGTTCCGCTGTTGCAGAACCACGGATACCGAGTTTTTTCTCGAGTGGACCAACAGAAAAACCAGGAGTGTCAGACTCAACGATAAAGGCTGAGATTCCTCTTGTTCCTTGGCTTTGATCTGTCATAGCCATAATGATGTAAATTTGTGCTTCACCAGCATTTGTGATGAAGATCTTTGATCCATTAAGTACGTATTCGCCTGTTTCTTCATCTAGAACGGCAGTTGTTTGTTGACCTGCGGCATCTGTACCTGCATTAGGCTCAGTAAGACCAAAAGCACCAAGTTTCTCTCCCTTTGCTAGGGGAACTAAAAACTTTTCTTTTTGTTCTTGTGTACCGTAGGCATCGATGGGAGCAGCACCCAGTGATGTATGTGCAGAAAGAATAACACCTGTGGTTGCGCATTTTCTGGAGAGTTCTTCAACTGCCATTGCATAGGCAAGATTGTCTCCACCAGCTCCACCAAATTCTTTGCTAAAGGGTATTCCCATCATTTCCATAGCGACCATTTTGTCAACAGTCTCTCTAGGGAAACGCTCTTCTTCATCAATTTCCGCTGCTATCGGTTCGACTTCTTTTTCAGCGAACTCTGCATAGAGTTTCTTGAGCATTTCGTGCTCTTTTGATAGTCCAAATTCCACAATTCCTCCTTGTTTTAGGCCGTAGCCTTTGTAAAATCAATCCCTCTGGTTAAAATCTTATCAGTTTGACAGAAAAATACAACCCCCTTTCAAAATAATAATCTATTCTTAGCTTAGATAAACATTTTTCTTCAAAGCCTTGCAATAGTTTGTTATCTCGAAAGAAGAGGTTGTTCTTTTAATAACCAGTATGCACTCTTATGCGCTGATTGAGTTTTCTTGCACCAGGTAGATAGATCTCCATCATTTCGTAGAATTCTCGGCTATGATTGGGGATTCTTAAATGAAGAAGCTCATGAAGTAAAAGGACATGAAAGAGCTGGTCATCAAGGGCAATGGACTTCAGTGAAAGGCCTAAAGTTTCAGCTTTTACTTGACATCTTGCCCAGTTTTTCATCTTCCTGATCTTGACCTCTTTAAAGGATAATCCTGTTGCTTTTTCTACATCTGGTAGGATCTTCTCTACCCTTTCTTGGAGGAGTAGACGGAAGGTATTTTCTATGGCTTTTTGTCTTTTTTCTAGACTGGTGTTCTCGGGACAATAAAGGTAGAGTTTCTCCTTTAATTGGCAAAAAATGTTTTTCGCAACTTTTCTTTCAAATTCTACTTTCTTACCAAAAAGCAGAAAAGAATCTCCATGGTCATAATCATGTGGAGGTTTTTCCACCAACATCTCCCTCATCCAGGGCTCCCATTGTTCTAAATAAGCATCAAGCCTTCTCAGAGGTAAAGCCTTGGGATAACGAAGAATAAAGCCCCCATCTTGATAAACGAGACGAAGGCTTTTCATTTGTCGGGCTTCAAGAGTAATCTCTATGCCCTTATAAATCTTCTTTTTCAAAACTAAACCCTTCTCCATAGACCTCATGAACGAATCCTACAATCACAAATGCTAAAGGATCGGTTTCCTTGATAAAGCGATTCAGTCGTAGAAACTCTCGTTTACTCACCACTGCATTGAGAAGCTCCTTAGGCTCCATGGAATAAGCACCCAGTGCCTGAATATAGGTGGATCCTCTTCCTAACTCATGGAGAATAAAGTCTCGAATTAAGTCGTTCTTGGCCGAGAAGACATTGACTTGTATACGCTCATCAAATCCTGCAATCACTTTGTCGATGAGGAATCCAGCCATCAAGACACCAAGTAAGGCATAGAGTCCAATGCGTAGTCCAAATACATGCATGGCCATCATACACACAACACTGTCTACCAAAAGTAATCCCTTGCCAATCTGGAGACCAGTAAATTTATTAATCATCTTTGCTAGGACATCTGTTCCACCAGTGGAGGCATTTTCATAGAAGACCAGTGCCATCCCTACACCTTGAATCAGGGTTCCCATGACCAGATTAATTAGCAAGTCATCCACTAAGGGTGCATTAAGAGGAAAGAATTTGGATAACACGGCAATGGCTCCTGATAAGAACAAAGAACAGTAGACGGTTAAGCCACCAAACTCTTTTCCAATAATCAGAAAACCTAGGATAAAGAGAATCACATTCATAATCAGCATAAAGATCCCCACATTGATGCTGGGAATCAGTGAATGGATAACAAGAGCCAGTCCCGATACGCCACCTGCAGCTAGATTACTTGGCACCATAAAAGTATGGAAGCCTAGGGCTACAATTAAAAGTCCAAGATGGATCTTAATGTATTTCATCGTTTTTTTCATGGTCACCTCCTTCATGTTTTAACTCACTATAACAGGAAAAACACCGAATGAAAAGAAGAGCCCGAAAGATTGCATCGGGAGAAATGCATCCTATCGGGCTGAAGTGTCATGCTCAGGACCATCAAACTGGGAGGAAGATGGCGAGGGAGAAAACCTCCCTACAGCGGAAGAAATGAGCCTGACCCTTCTTGTGATAAAAGAAAACCCCTCGACGAGGGGGAAAGGTAAAAAAATCAATCTCTACTTCCCACCGAAGTCGTCATCAATCCCTAGGCAGGTCTCCTGGCTTGGATTCATCCTTATCTCTCCCTTCCCGGCTTATGCCAGTGGTTATGAGAGAAAGTCCTCCTTACAGTAGCGGGGGCTGCTGTGGATTCGCACCACATTCCCTATTCTCTAAAAGCACCTAGGTCTTTTATCATATTCAGTATACTGGCTCTAGGAAAAAAATGCAAGATGAGAACCTTTCTCGATAAAAAAATCTAATGTAGGATCCCTCTTTTTCTACTAAGGATGGAAATGTCCTCTTCAATCTGTTTGATTGCTGAAGAATAAGCCTCTACAAGCCCCTCTAAATAGGCAACCCTTTTTTCCTTTTCTTCCCCTTGTAAAAAGATTTGCCAGCTTAAGGGCGGTTGAAGAAGAATGACTTTTATCTTCTCCTTAATGTAATCTCGTCTTTCTTCAAGATAGACCAGATCTTCCTTTACATCAGATATATCATCCAGAAGAACATGAAGCATTTCCATGGAGGACAAGTCTCCCATTTCATAGGCCGACTGAGCCTGTAACCAAAGGTTCTTTTCAGCATCAGTCAATTCTCCTTTTAAATCAGGATGATAGGCCTTAACGAAGTCACGATAAAGTCTCTTTAATCGTTCACTCTCTTCATCGGATAAATGAGAAGCTGACCTTGCTCGAAGCAGTGCCTTTTGATAGATCCTTTCCAGTTCTTCTAGCTCATCCATATAGTGTCGAAGCTCTATGTCCAGTTGCTCTTCAATCTCATCTAGGGCGGGCTCTTCTCCTCGCTGTAAAGCTGTCATAAGGAGCTCCCTTTTCCGATAAAGTCTGTGATAGCCAAGATAAGCTTCATGAAGTGCTTTCTCTAGTGGCCCAAAAAGACTCCAGTACTCACTCTCAATCCGAGGGCCTTGTTGCAGCAAGAGATGGTCCATCCACTCTAGGAGTTCTAGAACCTCTTCTTTTAACTTCTGTCCTTTTTCTTTTTTTATTCTTTCATCAGTACGTAGATCAGTGTTCATGGCTAATCCTTTAAGTCGAAATCAATTAGAACCTCCGCACAGTGCTCATTTCTTCTTTTTCAGAAGATAGCTCTGCTCTCAGAAGCTTACGACCATGGAGGAGTCTTTAAAAAATGCTGGATCAGTTGATGCATGAGTATCTCTCATCTACTCTTAGTATAACAAATAAGCATGGCTATTTATGAAAAAGAAGCTATACTAAAGTTGGAGGAAATAAAGTGAAAAAATACATCTTAATTACCGGAGCCACCTCTGGCATTGGTTTAGCCTTTGTAAAGGCACTCGTGAACCAAGACGTTGAGATTCACACCATTAGTAGGAATCCTTATGAATTCAATCACGAAAAGATACATCACCACTGTGCTGATGTAACAAGTGAAGAAGATCTAGAAAAGGTCTTTCGGGAGCTCTCTACCCTACCAGGTCTTGACTATGTCTATCATTGTGCAGGCTTTGGTATTTCGGGTGCGGTGGAATTCACAACAGCAGTAGAAGCCAAAAGGCAAATGGATGTGAACTTTATTGGATCTGTCCTTGTTGCTAAGTACGCTACTCCCCTTCTTCGTAAGAGGAAAGGAAGACTTACCTTGATTAGTTCAGTTGCAGGGGTCATTCCTATCCCCTTCCAATCCATCTACAGTGCATCCAAGGCAGCCATTAACAGCTTTGCCATGGCACTGGCTAATGAACTCCGCCCCTTTGGCATCAAGGTTCTTTGCATTATGCCTGGAGATATCAAGACAAATTTCACCACAAAGAGAACAAAGCTTCATGAGGGTGATGATGTCTACCAGGGTCGTATTCATCGAAGTGTATCAAAGATGGAAAAGGATGAACTTGCAGGATTACCACCAGAGCGAATCATACCGCGAATTATCGCTCTTTCAAGGAAGAAGAACCCGAAGGTTCTTTATGGAATAGGGTGGGATTACAGAACTTTTCTGATGATCTATAAATTTGCACCCTCTAGATTTGCCAATTGGGTACTTCATCAGCTTTATTCCAAATAGAAGAAACAAATAAAAGCAAAAAAAGTAAGCTCTTGGTCATGACCAAGAGCTTTCCTTTGCTTCCCTATTCTTTATCAAAAAGTACACATTCCTCAGTATCTTCATTGTAACGAGCCATGGCGTAAATAGCATCAGACAAGCGATTCAAATACTTAATGACAAGAGGATCCACCTCTGCAATGCCAGAAAGAGTAATGACTCTACGCTCTGCTCTTCTACATACAGTTCTTGCTACATGAAGAAAAGCACTGCGCTTACCCGAACCATTGACAATAAAACAGCTTTCGCGTTGGATTGCGTCCATGTACTTATCCACGACCTTCTCTAGACCATCGATATCTTCTTCATTAATCTTGACAGGAATTTTGGTTTGGTCTTCTGTGGCAAGACATGCTGCTACGGTAAAAAGTTTATGCTGAATGGATGTAATGGTCTCTCGCATCACATCATCTTCAACAAAGTTCTTAGCTACGCCTAATGCTGCACCCAGTTCATCCACTGATCCATAGGCCTCTACACGAATATCATCCTTAGAGACGCGAACTAAATCAAAGAGTGATGTTTGTCCTTTGTCTCCACCTTTTGTATAAATTTTGCTCATACTTCACCTCCATTGGACTAGATATACCCCTCTTGCCTCAAAAAGAAAACCTCGACATGTAAATCGAGGTTTAAAAAGGTCTATTCTTGTCGTATAAAGAGTTGATCATCCGCAACATCTACCAGGGCATGGCTTCCAGGTACAATATCACCCTTAATGATGGCCATACCAAAGAGAGTCTCCACATGACGCTGTAGATAGCGCTTCATGGGTCTTGCTCCAAAACGGACATCATAGGACTCTTTGATCACATAATCCTTAGCCTCATCGCTGATACGAAGACGAATGTCCTGCTCTTCTAGTCTCTCAGCCAACTCTTTGAGTTGAAGATCGATGATGGCTTTCATATCCTCTTTGGTCAAAGGATTGTAGAGAACAATCTCATCAAGACGGTTTAGGAATTCAGGTTTGAAATAGGCGTGAAGATCTCTGAGAACACTTTCTCTTGTTCGTTCATCAATCTCTCCTTTTTCTTCCATGCTGGCTAGCAATTCTTCTGAACCGATGTTAGAAGTCATGATGATAATGGTGTTCTTGAAGTCTACAGTTCTTCCCTTGGCATCGGTGATATGTCCATCATCAAGAACTTGAAGAAGAACATTGAAGATATCCCTATGGGCTTTTTCAATCTCATCAAAGAGAATCACACTGTAGGGTTGTCTTCTTATAGCTTCTGTCAGCTGACCACCTTCTTCATAGCCAACATATCCTGGAGGTGCTCCAATAAGACGAGCTACAGAGTGTTTCTCCATATATTCACTCATATCAATACGCACCATGTTCTTTTCTGAATCAAAGAGCTGTCTTGCAACACTGCGTGCAAGTTCTGTTTTACCTACACCAGTAGGTCCAAGGAAGAGGAAACTTCCTACTGGTTTACTGGGATCCTTCACTCCGGCACGGGAGCGAATGATGGCCTCAGCTACACGCTTTACTGCTTCGGGCTGTCCAATGACTTCTTCTGCTAAAAGATCAGCAAGATTTATGAGTTTCTGACGCTCTGTCTCCATAAGCTTTTCTAGAGGAATTCCAGTCCATCTAGAGACAACACCTGCAATCTCTTCTTCTGTAACAGCTTGACGCAAGAGCTGATGATCTGCATCACCCGTGCTCTCCATGGCTTTTTCCAGTTCTTCTTTTAATTTAGGAAGAACACCATAGCTCAGTTCAGCCACACGCTGAAGATCATACTCTCGTTGAGCTGCTTCAATTTGATTTTGGACATCTTCAATTTGAAGCTTCAATTCACTAGATTTCTCAACATCTAGTTTTTCTTCCTGCCACTGATCATCAAGGAGTTTGAATTCTTCTTTCAGAGCTAGAAGTTCCTCTTCTAGAGTTTCTCTTCTCTCCTTGCTCTTTTCATCGGTTTCTTTTTTAAGAGCTTCAAGCTCAATTTCCTTGGTCATGATCTTTCTTGAGATGGCATCCATCTCCAGTGGCATAGACTCCATTTCGGTTTTAATCAGAGCACAAGCCTCATCCACAAGGTCAATGGCCTTATCGGGTAAGAAACGATCACTAATGTAGCGACTAGATAAAGTAGCAGCCTCAATCAAGGCTCCATCAGTAATGCTCACTCCATGGAAAATTTCATAACGCTCTTTTAGACCACGAAGAATGGTAATGGTATCCTCCACTGTAGGCTCAAGAACCATAACAGGCTGGAAGCGTCTTTCTAGTGCAGCATCCTTCTCAATATACTTCTGGTACTCATTGAGGGTAGTAGCACCAATGGCATTGAGCTCTCCCCTTGCAAGAAGAGGTTTAAGCATGTTGCCAGCATCCATGGCACCTTCACTTTTTCCTGCTCCAACAATATTGTGCAGCTCATCGATAAACATAATGATTTCTCCATCACTATTCTTTACTTCATCTAGAACTGCTTTGAGGCGCTCTTCGAATTCACCACGGTATTTGGCACCAGCTACTAAAGCTCCCATATCAAGAGCAAAAATTGTTTTCTCCTTCATGCTATCAGGAACATCACCACGTACAATACGCTGGGCGAGCCCTTCAGCAATGGCTGTTTTACCTACCCCTGGCTCACCAATGAGCACAGGATTGTTTTTTGTTTTACGGGAAAGAATGCGAATGGTGCGACGAATCTCTTCATCTCTACCAATAACAGGATCAAGTCGATTTTCACGTGCAAGTTCCACAAGATCAGTTCCGTATTTTTCTAGGACGTTGTAGGTATCTTCAGGGGAGTCACTAGTCACTCTCTTGTCTCCACGGATTCCTTTTAAAGCTTTCATAAGGCTCTCTTTTGTTAAGCCACGGCTCACTAAAAGATCCTTAGCTGCACCATCGCTATCTAAGATAGCCAGCAAAAGATGCTCTACAGAAACAAACTCATCCTTCATGGCTTGTGCTAAGCGGTCCGCTTTCATCAAGAGATTGTTGCTTCTAGAGGAAAGATACACTTGTTGATTGCCAGAAACTTTGGGTTTCTTTGAAATGGCTTCTTGCAAAGCCACTCTTATAGCAGCCACAGATACCCCAGCTTTTTCTAGAATCTCTCCACAAAAGCTTTTGTCTTCTTCTAGTAGTCCCATCAATATATGTTCAGGATCAAGTAGACTATTGGCGTATTCAGTGGCAATAAAATTTGCCTGATTGAGTCCTTCAATCACGCTTTTTGTCATGCGATTGTAATCCATCATTACCTCCTATTAGCACTCGACACTAATGAGTGCTAATACCATTATACACCATGAAGTGAAAAGGTCAAGGGGTTGAAAAAGATTCTTACATGGGTTTTAAGAGAAAAAAGAATAAATTTTTGCATGAAAAAAGGAAGGAAAACCCTTCCTATTCAATCCACTGGATTTTCCCTTCATCATAACAGTCCCTGGGGATAACCTCTTTTCGTGGTTTCCCTAAAGAAAGAATGGCAAAGGGGATTAGATCACTCTTTATCCCTAATACAGTTTTGGCATGTTCCATCTTATCCTCTTCAGGATAGACACCAATCCAACATCCACCATAACCCTGATCTACCGCTTGAAGAAGTAATGTCGTAGCTGATGCAGCTAGATCCTGAGGCCAAAAGTGCTCCATCACAAACTCATCAGGATCGGCTAGGAGTACGATAGCAAGGGGCGAATTCTTCAACATGACAGCATGGGGTCCCGCCTCAGCCAGCTCTTCAATGACTTCTTTCTTCCGCACCACAACATAATGCCAAGGCTGTTGATTGTGCGCGCTGGGCGCCTGCATAGCAGCTCTCAAAAGGCTCTCGATAACGTCCTTTGGAACCTCTTCATCCTGATAGGTGCGAACACTGCGTCTTCTAAAAACGATGTTTTTCATAGATAGGAGATCCTGCTCTCATCAAAACGATCTACGGGCTTCGGATACTCTTCTGGATAGCCAATGGCCACAAGGGCAAAGGGCACAAGGGGATCTTCGATTTCTAACACTTCTGCCACCGGATCCATGCGTTCTTCTTCTGGATAAACACCTAACCAAACCGCCCCTAGGCCCTGAAGATGGGCTTCAAGGAGGAGATTTTGTGTAGCAGCAGAAAGATCCTGTGACCAGCGCCTAGGAGAGGTAAGAACTTCCATGTTGCCAAGGAGGGCAATACATAGAGGTGCATGATCTAGCATTCTCATGGTGGAGAATTCGGAAGCCAGTTTATTCATTCTCTCCCTATCCCTCACCACAATAAAATTCCAAGGCTGCTGATTTCTCGCAGAGGGTGCTTGCATAGCCGCTCGCAGCATGCGCTCAATCTTCTCGTCCTCTACTTCTTGGTCTCGAAAGTTGCGCACGCTACGTCTTTCAAAAAGAACATTCTTCGCTGCAGCATCCTTCCAGAGATATTTGAGTAGATGGGTATTGTCGACTTCTTTTTTCTCTTGATAGAGGATTTGTCCTGTCTCAAGATTTTTAAGTTCTGTGGCCATTTCCTTTGGTTCCCCAGAGAAATCACCACTGAGGTACCAAACCTCCATGCCTTCAGGCAGTGGATCATAACTTTCCACACGGGCACCAACAAAGTTCACCCAGTGGTCACCTCGTTTTTCTTTCAGTGCATAGAGGGTTCCAGGACTGGTAATCTCATCCAGTCTGCTTCTCAATTCCTCTTCCAGCATCGCGGGTGTACGATCACCCTCTTCTGCCCAAATGCCCATGAGTAGAAAAGATTTTTTCATTTGCTTTCCTCTTTCCTCCGTGTTTCTATTCTTTTCAACTTCCCCTTATGATAAACTAGGCCTTGGAGGAAGTATGAAAAAAGTAATTGTTATCTTATTGCTCATTGGACTCATATTCTATCTAAGTCCATGGGATCAAAGTGTTTTAATCGCCCTCATCGGTTTACGAAACCCCGTTCTCACAGCCCTAGCAAAAACTCTTGCCTTCCTAGGCAGTTGGAGATTTCTCGTACCCTTCAATCTACTGCTTCTTGTGCTTCTCTGGAAAGACAAGCCCTATCATCTGCTTATCCCTCTAGGCACCTTGGGTTGTTGGATTCTTAATCATCTGATTAAGTCTGTCTTTATGAGAGCAAGACCCGTGGTGGAAGCACTGGCTGTAGAAAACAGCTATTCCTTCCCTAGTGGCCACGCCATGGTCAGTAGTTGCTTCATACTACTTCTTTCCCATTTCTTGAAAGAAAAAACAGGCAGAGATTATCGTGTTCTCGCCTATCTTTATATTTTGCTCATGGCTTTAAGCCGTATGTATCTAGGTGTGCACTTCCCAAGTGATGTGAGTGTTGGTTCAGCCATAGGCATGACCACCGCCCTAGGACTACTTCATTTCTTTGGAGGAAACGATGATCGCCAAAACAACCCGAGGTAAATATACTGATTTAACCTATGATGGCCATGTGGTCATCGCCGATGCTCAGGGGAAGATTGTCTATTATTATGGGGATCCTTTCCGCTTTACCTTTGCCCGAAGTTCAACCAAGCCTTTCCAAGCTTTAGCAGCCCTTGAAACAGGAGCCATCGACCACTACAAAATCTCACAAAAAGAGTTAGCCATTATGTGTGGAAGCCATGGTGGCACTCAGGATCATGTGGATGCTGTTGCCAGCATACTCAAAAAGACCAAACTCTCCGTTGAACATCTACAATGTGGAGCTCATCCTCCCCTGATGAAGGATGCGCGACTCCTTATGGAAGAAAAAGGAGAAGAACCAACTGCTCTTCATAATAACTGTTCTGCTAAACACGCAGCTATGCTTATAAGTGCACTCTATAAAAACGAAGATCTAAAAAGCTATTTAGATGAGGACCACCCCCATCAAAAGAGAATCCTTAATGTTCTAAGTGATTTCACTGACATGGATGCAGAACTCTTTGGCATTGCCACAGATGGTTGTGGAGCACCTGTTCATGGAGCACCCCTCTACAAATGGGCACAAGCTTTTGCTCGCCTTGATGATGATTCTTCTTTACCTCAAAAAAAGCGTCACGAGAACATTAGGCGCATCACAAAAGCAATGGAGAAGTATCCTGAAATGGTGTCAGGAGAAGGACGACTCTGTACAGATCTGATGCTCCATCTTAAAAACAAAGTCATTGCTAAGGGAGGCGCAAACGCCTTCTACGCTTTAACCATCAAACACAAAGGTCTTGGCCTTGCAGTAAAGGTGGAGAGTGGAGAAGCAGATCTTCTTCCAGGAATCGTCCTCGAAGCCCTTCTTCAAGCTGGAATCATCACAGAAGAAGACAAGAAACCCTTTGAGAGCTATCTCTCCATGAAGTTGAAAAACCATCAAGGTAAGGTTGTCGGAGAGACAAAGGTTGACTTCAAACTAAAGGTAAATCGAGAGAATCTCTAGTCATATGTAGAAAGGACTTTCCATGGTTTCCATCGTCTTTTTTGATGTTGATGGTACGCTTCTTAGCCACAAGACGCTAAGCATACCACCAACAACACTTTATGCCCTAAAGGAATTACAGAATAAAGGCATCAAACTCATTGCAGCCACAGGTAGAGGACCCAGTGTGGCGGTTCTACTCAAAGACTATGGCTTTGACTTTGATGGCTTTATTACCTTAAATGGACAGTATGTCTTCACTGGGGACCAGGTCTTGTTGGAGTCCCCTTTAAGGAAGGATGATTTAAGGGGGTTATTAGGTTTACTAGAAGAGCATCAGATAACCTGTGAGTTTATCGGTAAGGATTTTTTATCAAGAAATTTCACCTCAGATGAAGCAAAAGAGATTGATGATCTCTTGGGCTCCACTTTAACGGATCATTACTTTGAGGATCCAGAGAAAACCATTGAAAAAGAAGTCTACCAACTTAACCTCTACATGCCAAAGGAGCTGGATCATATAGTCTCTTCCTACATGCCAAATTCCAGAGTATTACGTTGGCATCCACTATTTAATGATGTAATTTCAAAAGAGGGTGGAAAACACAGAGGAGTTGAACTCTTTTTAGACTACTTTGGCATCCCTAAAGAAGAAAGTCTCGCCTTTGGAGATGGTGGCAATGACATCGATCTTTTGCGTGCAACAGGTGAAGGGGTCGCTATGGGTAACGCTGCAGATGAGGTAAAAGTCCAGGCAGACGATGTCACAGCTTCTGTTGATGAGGATGGGATCTATCAGGCTCTAGTTAAACGTCAGATTATTCCTCCAGCTGAATTATGGGATGCACTCAATGAGGATGAATCTCCTGCAGGATTTCTTCTTGCACGACATACCCCCATCCCCAAAGATATCTATCACCTTGTCGTGGAGGTCATTGTTCGTCATACAAATGGAAAGTTTCTCGTTGTTCAGCGCTCCTATGATAAAAAGCAAGCTCCTGGGTTCTTTGAAGCCTCAGCAAGTGGTAGCGCATTACATGGAGAAACTTCCTTAGAGGCCGTTAAACGAGAACTCCTTGAGGAAACAGGCATCAAAGAAGGCCGGTTCACTCTCCAAAACCGCAATGTCTATCCTGAGCTCCATAGTATCTTTCATTCCTATCTATGCGAGACAGACCAAGACCCCGAAAGCATTCTTTTACAAGAGGGTGAAACCATTCATTATGAGTGGATGGATAAGGATGAGTTTCTTGCCTTTACCGAGTCTCCAAAGATGCTCCCCTATCCTTTAGAGAGAAGAAAGGAATATCTAGAAGAGTTAAGGAGAGAATAATCTTCTTATCCTCAGTCAAACACAGTTGATGGCGGAGTAGCAACGAGGCCTTTCTAAGGCTTGAGGATTTATTCTAAGACACGAGAAAGCATCCTTGGATAGAAGCAAGGAAGAAGTCTTTAGCACAGCATAAGTTATTCGAAAAATGAACAGCGCCCTTGGATTAAGGG
>CAMFGQ010000003.1 GCA_945950065.1 uncultured Clostridia bacterium | reverse complement strand
ATTCGACCTCATAGTGCAACGGACATTACGGGCTTTGGACTCATGGGGCATCTTGATGAAATGATGCTTGCCTGTGGACATACGGCGGTACTGGACTTCCATGCTATTCCTCTTTTACCACGGGTTGAAGAAATGGTAGAGATGGCGGTGGTGCCAGGTGGTACCTTAGGGAATAAAAAGTTTTATGAATGTCGAACAGATATCGAAGCCTTAAGTTATGAAGAAAGTCTTCCTCTTTTTGACGCCCAAACAAGTGGTGGACTGATTCTCAGTGTTGCTGCTGAGGATGCCGAGGAAGCTATGAAAGCACTGCAAGCAAAAGTTGAGACACCCGTTGCCTTGATTGGAGAAGTCATCCCCAAGGCCCACAAAAGGATTATTGTGAGGAAATAAATGCAGGAAAAACTACGAAATATCCCAAAAATCCATGATCTACTGGAGGATCCTGCCTTAACGGAAGTTCTAGGTGACTATGATCGGTCTTATCTTCATCATCATTTAACTGAAATCATTGATGAGATACGAGCTGCTCTGCTAAAGGGAAAGGACATTTCCTTTACCAAGGAGAGTATTTTGGGGGATTTGAAGAAAAGGATATCCTCCCCCTATATTCTCCGAACTGTCCTCAACGCAACAGGAATCGTGCTCCATACCAATTTAGGGCGTGCTCCTCTTTCAGAAGCTGCCATCCAGCGTATGACTCATCTTGCACGCAGCTATAACAATCTGGAGTTTGATCTAGAAGCAGGCAAGAGGGGAAGTCGCTATCATCATTTACGTCGCCATCTGCAGTATTTAACTGGGGCAGAAGATGCCCACATTGTGAACAATAATGCTGCAGCTGTTTTTCTTGTGCTACACACCTTTGCACATGAGAAAGAAGTGATTCTCTCAAGAGGGGAAATGATTGAAATCGGTGAATCCTTCCGTATTCCTGAGATTATGCGCCTTTCTGGTGCACGCCTTGTGGAAGTAGGGACCACCAATCGAACCCATCTTGCGGATTATGAGAATGCTATAACCGAAGAAACAGGCATGCTGATGAAGGTGCACCCCAGTAATTACTATGTGGGTGGGTTTTCGCAGCAAGTTGATGCAGTAGAGCTAAAGGACTTAGCAAAACGGTATGATCTCCCTGTTTTTGAAGATGTGGGAAGTGGCTCTCTTTTAGAAGAAGGTCTTTTTAGAGAGAAGAACTCTGTAAGAGAAGCCTATAAACATGTGGACCTACTTAGCTTTAGTGGGGATAAACTCCTAGGAGGCCCTCAAGCAGGCATCATCCTTGGGAGCAAAGAACGCATCCACACATTGAAAAAGAGTCAATTAACCAGAGTACTACGGGTAGATAAACTAACCCTTGGGGCACTAGAGGCCACCTTATTGGATTATT
This sequence comes from uncultured Clostridia bacterium, assembly GCA_945950065.1. GTDB lineage: Bacteria > Bacillota > Clostridia > Peptostreptococcales > Acidaminobacteraceae > DTU036. The sequence continues at coordinate 25,903 of CAMFGQ010000003.1, read as the reverse complement.
CTAAGAAGGAAGAACTTCCCATCTACTACTTCCTTAACCGCAGCTTTGAAGAGCTGGAAAAGCGTAGTGAGTCCATGCTTGAGTTCTTTAAGGAAAAAGGAATAGAGGGAGAAATCGTCATGGGAGAAGGTCTTGTTGGAGGAGGTGCACTGCCTCAAGTATCCATCCGGTCCCCCAAAATCGCCCTAGCCCTAGGGAAAGAAGTCGAGCGAATATCCCTATCACTACGTAGAAGGGATCCAGCAGTAGTTGGCGTCATTCAAGATGATCATCTTCTTCTTGATCTGCGCTGCATCTATCCTGATGAAGAAGCACTTTTACTACAGGCCATCCTGGAGGAATGTCAATGAGCCGTTTTGTCGTTGGAACTGCAGGCCATATCGATCATGGTAAATCCAGCCTTATTGAGGCCTTAACAGGGATTAGTACAGATCGTTTAAGTGAAGAAAAAAAGAGAGGTATTAGCATTGTAAGTGGCTATGCTTTCCTTGATTATCAAGGTGAAAAGATCTCCATCATTGATGTACCAGGTCATGAACGCTTCATCAAGAACATGTTAGCTGGTGTAACAGGGATTGACCTTGTCCTCTTGGTGGTTGCAGCAGATGAAGGCGTCATGCCACAAACCAAAGAGCACTTTGAGATCTTGAATCTCTTGGACATTCATCGTGGACTCATTGTCATGACCAAATGTGATCTAGTGGATGAAGAAATGCAAGAACTAGTTGAGCTGGACATTCAGGAGCTGATTGAAAATACACCCTATGAAGACTTTCCCATTTTTCGAGCCAGTGCCAAGACGAAAGATGGCATTCAAGAGATACGAGAATTCATCTTCGCAGAGTATGACCAGAGTCGAGAGCAAGAACAATTTTACCCACGTCTTTTTATCGACCGAGTCTTTAAAGGAAAGGGAATCGGAGACATTGTGACGGGTACCCTAGAGGGAGCAGATCTACCCCTTGAGAGTACATTGCGTCTTTATCCTGGAAAAGTGGATTTCAAAATCCGCTCCATGGAAAGCCATGGTGAATCCACACAAGTAGCAGGATCTCACTCAAGGGTAGCCCTAGTGCTCCAGGGTGATGAGAAGAATCAATTGGAGCCAGGAAAAATTCTGGCAACCAAAGATAAATACCATCATAGTAAGAATCTTTTAGTCCGATTACGTAGCATTCCGGGACAAGAAGAACGCATTCGTTCAGGCGACTCCTACAAAGTCTACTTTGGATCTGAGGAGATCCTAGGAAAGCTTCACTTTGTAGAAGAGGATCTCTATGAACTTGAACTGGAAAAAGAAATCCTTAGCTTCTATCACCAGAAGGGGATTTTACGTCAATTAAGTCCTGTGGTGACTTTAGGTGGACTGGAAGTGTTAGATGCACGCCCCCTTTGGGGTAAGAAGAATAAACTACGTGCTGCTACCTATCTCAAGGAGGATGACTTTAGCACACGGATGGAATACATCGGGTGGAAATATCCCCACGGTTTCACCATGGAGGATCTCGAGCGAGAGTTTGTTTTATCACGCCATTCCTTAGAGAAAAAACTAGAGGAAGAAAACATCTCCCTTCTTCAATTAGGGCAGCGATACTTTACCAAGAGCAGCATGTCCCGTCAGCAAGAAGAGCTTGATGAAGCTATGACAGAGATGATGAAAGAAGACCCTCTGCGTGACTACTGGGACAAGGAAGTCCTTAAGAGCCGCTACTTTAAAGACATGGCAAGGGATGTCTTTGAGCGTATGATGGAACAAGGTGTCCAGGAAGAAAGCATTTCTTTACAGGGAAATCAAGTCAAGCCCTTTGGCTACACTTTGGAGCTCAGTGATGAACAAAAACTGGCAAAAGAACGCTTGCTTAAGCTTTTTGCGGTAAAAGGATACGAAATCCCCTCCATCCAAGACATCCGAAAAGAGTTTGAACAGGGAGACGAGGAACTTTTCTCCTATTTAATTCATAGTGGTGATCTTATTTCTCTTTCTAGTGATATATTCATGGAAAAAGAACTGTTTTTCTGTTTAAAAAATGATATAATTAGTCTTGGTAGGGGTAAAGGTACATTGGAGATTGCCGATGTGCGTGATGCATTAGGTCTTAGTCGAAAATATATCGTTACCTATCTAGAGTACTTTGATCGGATAGGTGTTACAAAACGCATGGAGAATACAAGAATACTGACAAAGGAGTATGAGAATGGATAAGATTTTAATTGTTGATGATGAGCCTATACTACTGAAAGGACTCAAGTTTAGCTTAGAACAAGAAGGCTATGTTGTAGATACAGCATCAGATGGTGAAGAAGCTGTAGAAAAAGCTTTAGGGAACAAATTTGATCTCATCGTTTTGGATGTGATGCTACCTAAAATGGATGGCATTGAAGTATGTAAAAAAATACGCGAATCCAGCGTTGTTCCTATCATCATGCTCACAGCGAAAGGTGATGATGAATCAAAGATTTTGGGTCTGGAAGCTGGAGCTGACGACTATATGGCCAAGCCCTTCAACATTCTTGAGTTGAAAGCAAGGATTCGTGCGGTTCTACGTAGAGTAAAACCAAAAAATATGGCCTCATCTTCTATCCTTCCCTTTGATAAGTTCAGCATTAACTTCTTTGGAAGAAAAGTCATTTTCGATGACCGTGAAGTAACCCTCACCGCCAAGGAGTTTGACCTCCTCATTCTTCTGGTTCTTAATGAAGGAACCGTCTTTAGCAGGGAAGAACTATTAGAAAAGATTTGGGGCTATGAATATTTCGGTGATGTACGAACCGTGGATGTCCATGTTCGCCGCCTGCGAGAAAAAGTTGAAGCAGATAGTTCTCATCCCGAATTTATCTTAACCAAGTGGGGTACAGGTTATTATTTCAAGCAGTGATAAAATAAGTAGAAGATTAGGGTGGAAAGTAATTTCCACCTATTTTCTGCTGATGATTTTAGGTTTATTTACCATTCATAATGTTCTTTTTTCCTATTTCCAGAACAACGAGATGCAAGAAGTGGCCATGCCACTGATTGAACGCTCGCAACAAGTAGCCAAAAAACTGGAACCCCTTGAAGATTTGACCATTCGTGGTGCTGAGTGGAGCAATGCAACCCTGCCCTTTGATCAGGACTACAAATCGGTTCGCTATGTCATCCTAAACGAAGACAATCGGGTACTCAGCGATACCTATAATTATTTGGAGATGGGTCAGACTTTGGATCTCGAACTAGTGGAACAGGTTCGAGAGGTCAATAACTTTCAGTATAGGCCCTATCGAAATAGCAAAGGGGAAAACGTTCTCTATACCGCATATCCTGTCTTTAATGAAGTAGGAGACTATCGTGCAAGCATTCTTGCCATGACTAGTCTTGGAGAACCAAAGGAAAAATTTGTCGGTCTACTCTATCGGGTAGATCTTTTTGGCTTGTTGTTTATTTTGGTTTCCCTTTTCCTCTATTTGGTCATTCTTCAGAAAACCTTATCGCCCTTAGATGGACTGAATCAAGGGGTGCAAGCCATGAGTCGAGGCAACTATGGCTATCAGATTGGTGTGGAGGAGAACAGTGAATTGTCCTCCATCGTAGGCTCCTTTAATACCCTGGGCTCTCGACTGGGGGATATCGAGGAACAGCAAAAGGACTTTGTTTCCACCTTAAGCCATGAGCTAAAAACTCCCATTGCTTCCATGAAAATCATTACCGACTCACTGATTCAGGCAAGGGACAACATCGATGAAAACTTGCTCTATGAGTTCCTTGAGGACATCAATTCCGAAAGTGATCGCCTTAAGGACATCATTGATGATCTTCTCTTTATGGCAACTCTGGAGAAAAAAGATGTCTCCCTAACCTTGGATATCAGGCCCATTACTAAGGCCCTAGAGGAGTCCATTCGGGTAATTTTGCCACTGGCAGAACAGAAAAACATTACCATGCACTGGGACATCAAAGAGAAACTCTTTGCTGAATTTGATTACAACAAAATGAAGCAAGTCTTCATCAACCTCATCAGTAACGCTGTCAAGTACACCGATGAAGGGGGAGAGGTCTTCATCAACATAGAAGGCTTAAAAGACAGCATTCATATTGAGATTGCCGATACTGGAATCGGTATTGACAAGAGTTCCTTACCCTATATCTTTGATCGCTTTTATCGCGTTGATAAAGCACGAAGCAGGGAACGGGGAGGAACAGGTCTTGGTCTTCACATCGTTCAACAGATTGTTAATCTACATGATGGAAGCATCTCTGTAACCTCAGAGCCAGATGTTGGAACCACTTTCCAAATTGAGATTCCAAGAAAGTATGAGGTGTAGCATGAAAAAACCTAATCGCTCTTTTCTTCTTGCCATGCTGCTTTTCTTTCTGATCAATTTGGTCTTCTACATCGGACTCCAAAAAGACTTTCCTGACGAGCCCCATGATCTCACCGTGGTCAAGGACCACCTTTATTTGCGCTATCCTGTTTACTTTGTAGGAGAGGATCGGATAGTGAAGGATTTCATCACCATAGACCACATCTGGAGAGACCGCTCCAGTAACGCTATCCAGTGTTATTTTGCCCAGGCAGAGCTACCCTATGAATCTCGTGGTGATCAGATCCTGCAGATAGATATTGATAAGCTTACGGTTACTGCTGATCGTATCTATGTCTACACAAAAAAGGCAGCTTTCCAAGATAGCCACCTAAACAATGAAAACTTCTATTATTATCTCATGAGTTTTATCAATACCCTCACTGATGGCAGTCGTACAAGGCCTGTGAGTTTCATCTTTGATGAAAAGGCAGAAGCACCTCTTCTCTATGGTGTGGATATGAACAAGACCTTCCTCTTTGATGAAAACATTGTTCATTCCAACTATACGCAAGTAGAAGAGTTTATGCGTAGCTTCTTTGTTGAACTACATGATAGGGAATATTCCCTTGCCTATCGCAAGTTATCAAGGGAACTGAAGGATGAGTATTCTCTTCCCACCTTTAGTACAGCTTTTAAAAGCTATGTTTTCCATCGAAACAGTGAGTTTCCCTGGGACTTTCTCGTAGAAAAAGAGGGGGATCAGTATAAGGTAACGGTCATCTATCGCAATGTTGCCGAAACCATCAAAGAACTGTGGTACCTGCAAGAAGTCAATGGTCGTTTCTACATCAGCTATTCTCAAGATTTGTTCTACAACTTACCCTAAGGAGTAGCTTAAAAGCGATTCCATCCTAGGAGGGTACCAATCATGAGGATAGAGGAGGATACTAGGATAAATCCAACGAGCACTCGATAAAAGGTAGTGCTCTTTTTTAGTTTAGAAAAGGGGGTCCACTGACTCTCAAGATGGTGTAGGCCTACAAAAATCAATGCCAGTCCCATAAAAAAGTCACTATAGGGGGATTTGGCCAGCCACTTCATATAGATCCAAAGGGCAATGCTACCAAAGAGAAAAACCTTTAGCACCAGATGAAGAAGTTTTCTCGGTTGAAGCTTTCTTCGGTAGGCTGTACTCTGCCTGATGAGATAATCCACCTCGTGAAGTCCCAAGGCTTCCGTGGGATTTAGATGATCAAGTTGAGCTTGATAAAGGGTATGTCTTGCTTTGTCTAGGATAAAGTCCTGTTCTTCTTTGGAAACAGTGACTTGTTTTAGAAGTCGGTTTAGCTCTTTATAGCTTTTTAGAAATTGTTTTTTTAAGTCTTTTACGCTGATCTGCTTCATCCTCATCCTCACTCAGGGTTTTCTATAGGAAAAAAGGCTTTCCCAGTGAAAGCCTTTTCAGTGGCGGAAATGGATGGGAATCGAACCCACCCAGGATGCTCCTAACACCCTACGCTGGTTTTGAAGACCAGAAGGGGCACCAGCCCCCTACCATTTCCTTAAAATAACTTGCTTTCTTCACCTTTTCGCAAGCGACTGATGTTTTCGCGATGCTTAAAGATGACAAAGCCTGCTAAGAGTATAGCACCTAGAAAATAAATGTCAAAGCCATTCAGGATCAGATAGATCACAGGCATAGAAACTGCAGCACTCATAGAGGCTAAACTCATAATATGACTAGCGAGAAGGACAATTCCCATGATGACTGCCGAAAGGATAAGAACGCGCCAATCAAAGGCAAGTAGGAGTCCGGCACTGACAGCCACACCTTTTCCACCTTTGTATCCCATAAAAGGGGAGTAGCAATGGCCTAGTACGGCAGCAAGTCCAGCTAAGGCACCAACAGGTGCCCCCACATAGCGGGAAAAAAGGAATACAGGTAAAAATCCCTTTGCAATATCCAAAAGTGCACAAAAAACAAAGGACAGAAAACCTAGATTACGAAGAACATTGGTGGCACCTAAATTTCCACTTCCAAGCTTTCGCAAATCAACTCCAGCCTTTTTCATTCCTAAAATATAAGCAAAGGGGATACTCCCCAAACCGTATCCAACTAAAAGCGCAACAACATAGATCATAGAATACCTCAAATTTATTGTACCATCTGTAGAAGCAGATTGACAAGAAATTTATAGGGTCGTATGATTGGACTGGAGAATACAATGAAATCAAGAGAATTACAACCAACCCAAGTACTTGCCTATAGCTTTTTCTTTTTAATTATCCTAGGGGGATTATTACTGAGTCTGCCCATTAGTAGCAGTTCTGGAGAGTTTACCCCATTTATCGACTCCTTATTCACTGCTACCAGTGCTTTGTGTGTAACGGGTCTCACAGTGGTGGAAACAGCTGCTCACTGGAACACCTTTGGGAAAATCATCATTCTATTGTTGATTCAAATCGGTGGACTGGGAATCATGACCACAGTGAGCATTGGGATTTTTGCTGCAGGCTCCAAGGTCTCCCTTCACAGTCGCTTTATCATGAAAGAATCCTTTGGAGAAACAGGTATCAGTGGTGTGGTACGCTTAACTCGAGCTGTGCTTCTGTTTACTTTTACCACTGAACTTCTAGGTGCTATCCTTCTGAGTATTGCCTTTTCCAAAACCATGCCATGGGCTCAAGCCATTTCTTATGGTGTTTTTCACTCCATCAGTTCTTTTTGTAATGCGGGTTTTGACATTATAGGGTCAAATAGCCTCATTGACTATGGATCCAACTGGCTTGTCATCCTTCCTGTGATGTTTCTTATTGTGGTGGGTGGTTTAGGCTTTACCGTGCTACTGGATTTATGGTCCTATCGAAGCAGGAGAAAACTATCTCTTCACAGTAAGCTGGTCCTTTGGTTGACCTTGATCCTGATTATCCTCGGCTTTTTAAGTTTCTACTTCTTGGAGTATGACAATCCCTCCACACTAGCTGGGATGAACTTCCAAGATCAGGTAGCCCATAGCCTCTTTCAATCTGTTACGACAAGAACTGCAGGCTATGCTACCCTAGATCAGGCTGAACTAAAGGAATCCAGTTTGATGCTTACCAATCTCTTGATGTTTGTCGGTGGCTCACCTGCTTCAACCGCAGGAGGAGTCAAGACGACCACCATAGCCGTTGTCCTCTTTTCCGTCCTTTCGGTGATTAAGGGTAAACGGGATACGGAAGTATTAAGAAGAAGCATTTCTCATGATACCCTACGAAAAACACTGGCCCTGCTGATGATTGGTATCCTGTTGATTTTTACTACAAGTTTTCTGTTAAGCATTGTGGAAGAGGGTACCCCACTGAACAAAATCGTCTTTGAAACCGTTTCTGCTCTAGGCACAGTAGGACTCAGTACAGGAATTACAGGAAGTCTACATGCTGTATCAAAACTCCTCCTCATGGTTCTAATGTTTTTTGGCCGTGTGGGACCCATCACTATGATGGTAGCCATTGGACGTAGAATACAAGATCGGGATCTCATTCACTATCCGAAAGAAAGGATTCATATAGGCTAATGAAGAAAAAACAATATTTGATTTTAGGTGCAGGGAGATTTGGCCTATCTTTGGCCAAAACCCTAGTTGAAATGGACCAAGAAGTCATGTTGGTAGACAGGGATATGGAGCGTATCCAGAAAGCCTCAGCCGACATCGAATACGCAGTGCAGGGAGACATTGGAAATGAAGATTTCCTGATGGAAATCGGTGCACGTAATTTTGATGTGGTAGTGATTTCCGTGGGAACCGACATTGAAACCTCTGTACTTGTCAGTTTGCTCTTAAAAGAAATTGGCGTAAAATTCCTCGTGTCCAAAGCCATGAGCTCTCTCCATGCAAAAGCCTTGTATAGAATTGGAGTAGACCGAGTAGTCTTCCCTGAGCAGGAAATGGGCATACGCATGGCCCATAATCTTGTTAATGATTCCGTGGTGGACATGTTGGACTTTTCCCTAGATTACCGAGTGGTGGAAGTCAAGGTGCCCGAGTTATGGGTAGGAAAAACCATTGGGGAACTTGATGTACGTAAAAACCATAACATCACCGTGATTGCACGAAAAAATCGCGATGAAATCTTTATGAACATTGGTGCTGGTAGTGTCTTTGAGCCTGATGATACCATTCTCTTACTGGGTCACAAAGAAGATGTGAGGAAACTAGTCGGTGAATAAGATTACCTCTGCCCAAAATCAACAATTTAAAGAATTAAAACGAATCCTTCACCAACCATCTAAATCATCCTTTGTACTGCTAGAGGGCTATCGCGCCTATGAGCAGCTAAAGGAAGATGGTTTTCCCATGGAAGTCTTTCTTGAAGAAGGACAAGAGCCTATAGAGGGAGCCACCATGTTGTCCAAGAAACTCTTTAAGGAGTTGGTGGTGACCGAAAATCCCCAGGGGATTTTCTGTAAGGTAGAAAAAAGAGAGAAGCCCTTTGATAAGGGGATGATCCTTTTATTGGATGGGATACAAGATCCAGGTAATCTCGGGACACTCCTTCGCAGTGCCCATGCCTTTGGTGTCAACAATGTCCTCCTTATGAAAGGCTCATGTTCCATCTATAATGATAAGGTTCTAAGAAGCTCCATGGGGGCAATCATGAACTTATCTATACATGAGAAGGCAGGAGTAGAGGAAGTAGAAAAGTACTTAGAAGAGGGATATAGACTGATCTGTGCAGAGATGCAAGGGAAGAGCTATAAAGAGCTAGAACCAGGAAAACTGATGCTCTGTATAGGTAATGAAGCCAATGGCATTCGTCAAGAGATTAAAGAACTCTGCACTCAGGAATACACCATCCCCATGAAGGGGACTCAAGAATCCCTCAATGCTGCAATTGCTGGAAGTATTTTTATGGCTCATCTTCAGGAAGAATGATAAATAGAATCAATAGAGAAACACAATAAACTAAAGTAGTGGAAAGAGACCACTACTTTTTTCAATGTATGGACCTACCCAAAATGAGCGAACATTCAATGACTGGTAGAAAGCAAGAAAAACATTTATGAAAATAGTCAAACTTTGTTGCATCTACACATAAAAAATCTATAATATAAGTGTGAATGCAACAAATTGCGAGGTTGAAATATGAATTATCAGGAAATGATAGAAAAAATTCTTATTGAAAATAGTGGGATCATCACTTCTTCCTGGGTTAGAGAAAATAATATACCGACAACTTACTTGACTCGATTGACTAGACAAGGAAAGTTGAAACGTGTCGAGCGAGGGATTTATATGGCCGAGGATGGCATCTATGATGAACTATTTATCTTGCAAAGCAGATACCCTAAAATTATTTTTTCTTATGAAACAGCACTCAGTCTATTAAATTTAACGGATAGAATATCCCAGGAAATAAGCGTTACAGTCAATTTTAATTATAAATTTAATCATAAGCCAAAGGGCGTTAGTATCCATTGTGTGAAAAAAGATCTATTGAATCTAGGTGTCATCTGCAAGAAAACAAACGTGGGAAATGAGGTAAGGCTATATTCAGCAGAACGAACTGTTTGTGACTTCATTATGAATAAGAAAAATATAGATACAGAGAGTTATATTAATTTTATAAAAGCATATCCAAAATACCAGGACAGAAATATTCATGACCTTTATCATATTGCAGAAAAAAATGGGTGTTCTTTCAGAAGTTCAAAGTGTAATGGAGCTAGTGTATGAATAAGTGTAAATTGAATAGTACACTGCACAAAATAAGTAAGGACACGGGAGTGATGAAATGTCCAAGATCCATTCAATCAATCGTTAATTAGGATTTCCTATTTGACGAAATCCTTTGCTAATGCTAGACTGAGTGAGTAGATGCAGTGAGGGAGCCGTAAAGGAAGGTACAGCTGTAAAGCGAGCGACAAAAGGTGAGAGGTCGTCAGTATGTCTCCTTGAATTCACTCCTGAGCATTTTCTTGTAATGAGAAAACGGATAACACACGTTATGTGTTTCGAGAGATCTTCTGTAGAAGATTACTTGGGTGGTAACGCGGAAATTGACTTCGTCCCAATTTGGGATGAAGTTTTTTGATTAAAGGAGTAAAAGCATGAGAGAACAATTGTTGGCATTAAAAGAAGCCTTCTATGCCTCCCTAGAGGAACTGGATACCCAGGAGAAACTGGAGGCACTTCGCATTCAGTATTTAGGTAAAAATGGGGATCTGAGACAGATCCTAAAACAAATGGGAAAATTGAGTAAAGAAGAACGTCCCATCATGGGTGAGCTTGCCAATGAGCTCCGTGATGGCATGACTGAAGCAATTCGTCTTAAAGCAGAAGAGATGGAGATGCTTCAAATCGAACAACGCTTAGAAGAGGAAAGAGTAGACATCAGCTTACCTGGTGAAAAGTACACCATGGGGCGGGTTCATCCCACCACAAAGACCATTCGAGAACTCATTGATATCTTTGTACGCATGGGTTTTGTGTTGGAAGAGGGACCAGAAGTTGAGACAGTTTATCATAACTTTGATGCTCTAAACTCACCCAAGGATCATCCTTCCCGTGAGATGAGTGACACCTTTTACTTTGACGCATCCAGGGTGTTACGTACCCATACATCTCCCGTTCAGGTGCGTACCATGAAGAAGATGCAGCCACCCATTCGCATGATCAGTGTAGGTCGATGCTTTAGAAATGATGAAATCGATGCCACCCATTCACCCATGTTCTATCAAATGGAAGGACTGGTCGTGGGGGAGAAGATTAGCATGGCTGATTTAAAAGGAACCTTAGAAGAGTTTGTTCGTCAACTCTTCGGTGAAGATACCCTAAGTGTGTTTCGACCACATAACTTCCCCTTTACTGAGCCCAGTGCTGAGGTGGACATCAGTTGCTTTAAATGCCACGGCAAGGGATGTCGTTTCTGTGGACACACGGGTTTTATTGAAATTTTGGGATGTGGCATGGTCCATCCAGAAGTTCTAGAAGAATGTGGCATTGATAGCGAAACCTATACTGGCTTTGCCTTTGGTATGGGACTGGACCGCATCACTATGATGCGTTATGAGATTGATGACATTCGCTATCTCTATGAAAACGATAGACGCTTTTTAGATCAGTTTAGGAGATAAGATATGAAAGTAAGTTTAGCATGGCTTAAAGAGCTGGTTGGCCTTCCTGCTTTATCAAGAGAAGAACTAGCATCGCGACTTACCCTTACCGGGACAAAAGTTGAGGGAATTAAAAGCATTTCTGACATCAACAGTGAATTGCTCATTGGTCGGATCGACAAAATAGAAAAGCATCCAGAAGCTGATCGCTTAGTTGTCTGCCAAGTGGATGTAGGCGATAAAAAGCTTCAAATCGTTACAGGTGCCCCTAATGTAGTGGAAGATGCCTTAGTCATTGTTGCTACCGATGGCGCAAAGCTGGGGAATGGACTAGAGATTGTCACCTCTGAACTACGTGGAGTAAAAAGTGAAGGCATGCTCTGTAGCCTAGATGAGCTGGGCTATTCCCACAATGTACTTCCCAAGGGAGCAAGTGATGGCATCCTTCTTTTAGATCAAGGAAAACCTGGTGACTCCTTCTTCCAAGTCTATGGACTAAAAGATGGCAGCATGGAGCTTGAGATTACCTACAATCGTCCTGATTGTTTAAGCATGATGGGAATTGCTCAAGAAGTAGCTGCTACCTTTAATCTAGACTATCCAGGACCTCTATCCATCGATCCTTCAACCCTTCCTCAGGGAAATCTCCCCATTGAACGAAAAGAAGGCTGCAATGCTTACTATGCTCTAGAGATGAAAGATGTAGTCATTGAAGAGAGTCCTCTAGCTTGGCAGTTTATCCTGATGGACATGGGTATGCGCCCCATCAGCAATGTGGTAGACGCTACCAATCTTGCTATGCTTTATAGTGGAAATCCCATTCACGCCTTTGATGCTAGAGCCGTAGAAGGTGGCATCATTGTCGATGCCTGTGACGAGGAGAGAGAATTCGCTACCTTAGATGGTACACAGCGTAAACTCAAAGAAGGCGATCTTCTGATTAAAGATCACGAAAAGATCATCGGCATTGCTGGCATTATGGGGGGGAAGAACTCACAGATTATGGATGACACAAAGGATCTGCTTGTTGAGTTTGCTAGCTTTCATCCTTCCAGTATTGCCAAGACAGCTAGAAGGCTTGGCCTTCGCAGTGAAGCATCTTCTCGTTTCGAGAAAAAGCTAGAACCTGAACGAACAAAACTAGCCATGGCAATTTTCTTGGAGCTGATGAAAGGCAAATACAGCTCCTTAACATGCAGTGGTGATGCAGAGACAACAGAAAGACTTCCAGTCTATCTAAGAAGAAGGCGGGCTGAAGAGCTTTTAGGCGTTTCCTTAAGTCTTGAAGAGCTAGAAGAGATCTTTAGAAAACTTGAACTTAAAACAGAAAGAGAAGAAGATGGTCTCTATGTGACGCCATCACTTAGCAGAAGTGATCTCCTCTTGGAAGCTGATTTGTTTGAAGAAGTAGCTAGAATCTATGGCTTTGATAAGATTCCTTCCAGTCTTCCAAGCATTCCCAAACCTGCAAAATTAACCGATGAGCAGACCTTTGAATGGAAAGTGCGCGACCTACTCTGGGGCATGGGACTCGAAGAGATGTTAAACTACTCCTTTGTCTCACCCCGTAGTGCAGCAGACATCCAAATGGACACAGAGCATCCTCTTGTGCTACTCAATCCACTGGGTGAAGAGTTCTCCCAGATGCGACACAGTCTTCTGATCAGTGCGCTGGATGTCTTAAAGCGCAATGAAAACATGAAAAACGAGAAGGTGAACTTCTTTGAAATTGGAAATGTCTTTGAAAAGAAAGAAGACATTACCCAAAGTAAACACCTCAGTCTCGCTAGCTTTGGAGAAGGGGACTTCTTTAGTCTTAAAGGAAAGATAGAAGAGCTTCTTCAAGCCATTGGCATCAAAGCTGAATACAGGGTTTCTGAAAACAAAGCCTATCACAGCGGACGCAGTGCAGATGTCTACTATAAAGGAGAGCTATTAGGTAGCTTTGGTGAACTTTCTCCTTATATCTCTCGCGAACGTGACTTTAGACATCGCATCTATCTAGCGGAATTCTCCATGGATAAGCTCTTTAACTTAAAGGATGAAACCGTTGTCCACGATGCTCCAAGTCGCTATCCTGAAGTGGTGAGAGACTTAGCCTTGCTGGTTGACAAAAACCTCTCTCATGGTGAAATCTATGCTAAAATAGAGACAAGTGGGGGAGAACTGCTGAGTGGAGTAGAGCTCTTTGACCTCTATTATGGTGATGAGCTAGGTGAGGATAAGAAAAGCATCGCCTATCACATCTACTTCCAAAGCAAAGAACGAACCCTAACCGATGATGAAGTTGAAGCCGCAATGGCTTCCATCCTTAAAGCAGTCGAAGAACTTGGTGCACAGCGCCGATAGGAGGAATAAAGTGAGTAAACGCGTAACGATGGATGTAGATGGTGCCGCCATCAATATGGTGACAGGAGCCTCAAAAGAACGAGTTGATTTGGTGGTGCGTCAAGTAAATGACATGATAAATCTAGTGAAAAGCAAAGATCGCTCTCTTTCCAGCAATATGGCCTATCGCTATGCCATGATCTATTTATCAGATCAGATTGTTGAGCTCAAGGAAATGCTTGAGAATCCAGAAGGTGGCTACAGTGATGAAATGACCATGGAACTGAAGCGTGAAATTGCTAAGCTGAAGGAAGATACTCTCCAGTGGGAGGCTCGTATAGCCCAGCTACAGGAGCTTCTCTTAGAAAAGAATCAACAGATTCAGGAGCTAAAATCCCTTCGCTAGGAAGGATAGAGAATGATAGCTTCCAGTGTCCGAATCCTGGACTTTGAAAAGATACGCTCTGCGCTTATGGAGAGGATGCCTTCTCCAGGCAGCAGAGAGAAAATTAAACAACTGGACTTTGCCAAAAGTCCTGAAGAATTAGAAGACAGACAGATGTATTTGAGGGAGGCTATAGGCTACGCCCTAGCCTATAGCCCCCTTCCTTTTGGTCCCATGAAGGATCTGCGTGCCCATCTTGGTTTTGCTAAACGTGGTGGTGTACTGGAGTCCATGGTGCTCTTGGACATTGGGGATACGCTGCGGAGCATAACCCGGATGAAAAGTTTCTTCGAGAAACATGCAGAACGAAAAGGAGAGTTTCCTCTTCTTTATCAATATGTAGCCATCATGGGTAACTATAGCTTCCTTGAGCAGGCCATTGAAGCCATTGTAGAGTATGATGGCTCCATCAAAGACTCAGCCTCTCCAAGCCTCATGAGGATCCGTAGAAGCATCGCCTCAAAGGAAGAAGAGATCCGCAGGAAGATCGATTCTTTTCTGAGCGATAAGCGAACCAGCGACTATCTTCAAGAGAGCCTGGTGACCATGCGTAATGATCGCTATGTTCTTCCTGTAAAGGCAGAGCATAAAAGAAGGATAGAAGGCCTTGTTCACGATCGAAGCAGCAGTGGCTCCACTCTATATATCGAGCCCATGGCTTTGGTCAATCTCAACAATGAACTTCGAGAACTGATGAGTGATGAACAGGCCGAGATTCATCGGATTCTAAAAGAGATCAGTGGACGACTAGGTGAAGAGGAGGGCATTGCCGAAGCCTATGCTGCCACAGAAGAACTCTACACCCTCTTTGGCTTATCTCGCTATGCCCTAGAGCATGGCAGTACTCTAGCTAAAACAGGCGAAACCATCCGCCTAAAGAGAGCACGACATCCTCTGCTTGATCAGAAAACCGTTGTTCCTATGGATCTTGAATTTGGTGAAGATGCCAAAATCCTTATCATCACTGGCCCCAATACCGGGGGTAAGACGGTTGCCCTCAAGACGTTAGGTTTACTGTCACTGATGCATCAATTTGGCATGGCCATTCCCTGTGATGATGGGAGTATGCTACCCTTTTTCGATGACATCTATGTAGACATCGGTGATGAGCAAAGCATTGAGCAATCCCTGAGTACTTTCTCCAGCCATATGGTGAACATCATTGGTATTTTGGAGCAGGCAAAGGAGAGTAGCCTTGTGCTACTAGATGAACTTGGAGCAGGTACGGATCCTCAGGAAGGTGCAGCCCTTGCTCGCAGCATCCTCATGGAGCTTGAAGAACGTGGTTCTATGGTCTTTGCTACCAGTCACTTCTCAGAGATCAAGAACTTTGCCTTTAATCGGCCTGGCTACCAAAATGCCTCGGTAGAATTTGATGCCAGAACCCTAAGTCCAACCTACCGACTTCTTATGGGAGTACCTGGTAGTTCCAATGCACTGTACATTTCCAGGCGTCTGGGCTTATCGGAACGAATCATTGAACGTGCCAAGGAAAGTATGGACGAACGAGGTATCGAGCTAGAATCCATCCTGGCTGAGCTTGAAGAAAAACGCTTGAAGCAAGAAGAGATGGAAAGACAAGCCCGTATTAGTTTAGAAGAGGCCAAGAAAAGAGAAGAAGAACTGGAAAGAAAACTCCAGCATGTTGAAGAACGTAGAGACAAAGAGATCCAAAAGGCTAAGGATGAAGCCTTAAAGCTTCTTCGCAAGACAGAAGATGAAGCAAAAGAGATCATGAAGCAGCTGCGCAGCATGAAAGAAGGCGTCGACTATTCAAAGATGGAGCAACAATCCCATCGCCTTACTGATCTACGTAAAGCCGCTACGCCTAGACAACAAAGAAGAAAAGTCAAAGCACCTGATAGTCTAAAGAAGGGTGATCGCATTCGTATTCCGCATCTGGATGCCCAGGGAGAAGTCCTCAATGCTCCCAATGAAAAAGGGGACTTTCAGGCACAAGTTGGCATTCTTCGCATGAACCTCAATCTTTCACAGGTAGAAAAAACCCAGGAAAAGGTGAAAGAGGTTATTCAAAAGCAAGTAAGAGATCATATTCCTATGGAGCTACAACGAAGCCTCGATCTGCGTGGAATGGACAGTGAATCTGCTCGCCATGCACTGGGTCAATTTATTGATCAGGCCATGTTGGTCTCCAATCCACCTGAACTGGAAATCATCCATGGAAAAGGTACAGGCGTATTGCGGGACTTTGTGAAAGACTACGTAAAAAAATCCCCCATGGTGAAAAGCTACCGTGAAGGCGGCTATCACGAAGGAGGAAGTGGCGTCACCATCATCAAACTACATTAGTTTCGAGGATAGTGGGTGAGATATTCTTCAATGAGTTTATCCCTTTGGATAGGCTCATTTTTTTGATCATAATAGTAGATTTTGCTGAGATAGTAGTCTTCGGTGCCTTTATACTGCATCAGGTTTCTACCCGTAAAAAAACTCAGAGCTACAATGGAGACAAGAATCAGGGCTTTTTGTGATTTTGACACTCTTCGCTTATCTAAAAGGAAATAGAGAGCAAGACCACCAAGAAGACCAAAGAGATGTCCAGCAAGATCAATGTTAGGTCGAATAAAGGAGTAGACAATGTTAATGCCTAGGAGAATAAAGATGTCTGTCCCAAAATACTTCTTATAGCCTTCTTTATTGAGAAGAAAGAGATAGATGTGGAAGGCAAAGTATCCATAGATCACACCGGAAGCGCCAATGGAAGTAATGGTGCTAAAGAGAAAAGAACCAATGCTTGCAAGGATACCCATGACCAAACTGATGAGAATAAAGCGCTTGGTCCCGTAGTAATGTTCCACCATTCTTCCAAAAATATAGAGGGAAAAACAATTAAAGGCAAGATGTTCCCAGGATGCATGGAGAAACATGGACATGACAAAACGATAGAGCTGCCCATCAGCCAGGGTAAAGCCATTGGGAGCTCCAAACTGAATCAGTGTTGTGGTGGTTATCCTTGGATCCTTCAGAAACATGGCTAAAAACAACAGTACATTGATGAGGATATAGCCCTCAACTGCACCAAATTTTTTCTTTGACATAGAACTTCTTTATCTCCTTATGTAAATACTCTTCTTGTACCTATGAGTATATACCTTTTCTGGTGAAGAATAAGCAGGGCATGTATTTGTGCTTAGGGGTTGCGCTGAAACTTATTTAAGTATTCCCGAATATAATAGTTTGCTTTGGCTGGAAGTTTTTTCTCCGTCAGATAGGCAATTTTATCCATGTAGTAGTCTTCCGTGCCATAGTACTGATGGACATGAATTCCCGTTAGTAGGAGAAGGAGTGCCAGTGCTGAAGCTAGAACTACCTTATGGATATTTTTTACTTTCTCTCGGTCAATAAGGAGATAGAGTGCAAAACCACCTAAAAAGCCAAAGAGATGGCCAGAATGGTCAGTGGTGGGAGGGAGCTGTCCTGGCTCCAGATGTTGAGCCAGAGAACCAGAAGGACCATAGATTAGGTCATAGATGACATAGAATAAGGATAACCCTAAGTAGATAAAAACGAGAGGATTAGATGTCTTAAACTCTTCACGCTTAAAGAAATAGAGATAGAGATAGAAGGCCATATAGCCATAGAGCACACCTGAGGCTCCGTTTTTCATGTTCATGTGAAAGAAGAAGCTTGCGTTGGTGGCTAGCCCAATGCCAAGGGTGATGAGGATAAATCGTCAAGTTCCATAATAGGCTTCAATTTTTCTCCCCAAAATGTATAACCCAATGCAATTGTCGATGACATGAGTCCAAGAGCCGTGAAGAAACATTCCAGTGAAATATCGCCATACTTCACCTTCAGCTATGAGAAAACCGATGGGTGGGCCGGCATCAATCATGGTCACCAGTGAAACGGTTGGATCCTTCTTATACATGAGATAGAAGAGCACAATCAGGATCAAAAGATAAGCCTCGAGAACGAACTTTCTTTTCCTCGATGTCTTGACCTCTGCCTTTCTCTGTGATAGTTTATACACAACTATGATAGCATACATGGGTAGAAGAGGAAATCTCATTGGAAGCCGCAGCGAATCTGGGAGGGTGGAAGCCAGAGGGTGAAGGATGAGATGGCGCGCTTTATACAATTCCCATAACCTTTTGAGTGAGTCTAACTAAGTAGAGTGGTACCGCGGGAAACATCTCGTCTCTACAAGGAGACTTTTTTTATTTTTTTGGAGGAAGAATGAAACAATTTGAATTGACCATTGCTAAGGTTCTGGAGTCTCATTTAGGGGACTATATGAACCAAGAAGAGATCCTAGATACCATGGAGCAACCAAAACATGCTGACCAAGGTGATCTTGCTTTTCCCTGTTTTAAATTAGCCAAATCTATGCGCAAGAATCCCGTTGTCATCGCACAAGAACTAGCAGAAGATATTCAATCCAATGAATTTGATGTAAAGGCCATTGGACCCTATCTGAATTTCTACATCAAAGAGGAAATCCTGGCTAAAGCCATTTTGGGGGATGTGCTGCGAGAAAAAGAAAACTATGGCTCCAGTACAGAGGGAGAGAATCGCCCTGTTATCATCGAGTATTCCTCGGCTAACATCTCAAAAGAACTCCACTTTGGCCATATCCGGGGCATTATGATTGGGTCTAGCCTCTATAAGATCACCAACTTCCTTGGTTATAAGGGTATTGCCATCAACCATCTAGGTGACTATGGAATTAACTTTGGAAAAATCATTACCGCCTTTAAACACTGGGGAGATCGGGAGCATATTGAGAAAATTGGGGTGCGAGGTCTCCTTGAGCTCTATGTGAAATTCAATCAAGCTTCCGAAAATGATCCCAGCTATATGGATGAAGCAAGACGCTGGTTCTACAAACTAGAAGAAGAAAAAGACCCAGAAGCACTGGAACTGTGGAAGTGGTTTAAAGATGTCTCCCTGAAAGAGTACAACCGTGTCTATGGACTGATTGGTTGTCATTTTGATTCCTTTGCAGGAGAAGCCTTCTATTCTGATCAAATGCCCGCGATCCGACAGGAGCTTTTAGATAAAGGCTTGCTGAAAAAGGATCAAGGTGCAGAGGTGATTGATTTAAGTGATGAAGGATTACCCAATGCCCTTGTTACCACCTCCCAAGGAACTAGTCTTTACATTACTCGAGATATTGCTGCAGCCATTTATCGAAAGAATCACTATGATTTTTATCGCAACTGCTATGTGGTAGGAAGTGAACAACGCCTTCACTTTACCCAGTTAAAAGCCATCTTGAAAAAAATGGGTTATGAATGGTGGCATCAGTGCGAGCATGTGGATCATGGACTGGTGATGATGGAGGATGGCAAAATCTCCAGTCGTGATGGAGATAACATCTTCCTTGAAGAAGTGATTCAAACAGCCATTGACAAGACCCTATCCATCATTGAAGAAAAGAATCCCAATCTAGAAGAGAAGCAGGAAGTTGCTCGACAAGTAGGACTTGGCGCACTGGCTTACCGGGAACTCTCCAATAGCAGAATCAAAGACTATGTCTTTGACTGGGATGAGGCCATTAGTTTTGAAGGTGAAACAGGACCCTATCTGCAGTACTCTAATGTACGCTGTCATTCACTTCTGGATAAAGGAAACTATGACGAGAGTCAGGACATTGATGTCAGCTATCTCTCTGAAGAAGCAAGCAGAGAACTGCTTTGGGAAATGGGACGTTTTCCATCTGTCATTCAGTCTGCCTTTGAGAAAATGGAGCCAGCCAATCTCTCTCGTTATCTCATGGGCTTAGCGAAGCTCTTTAATAAGTTCTATTCTCAGGTAAGTGTTTTGGTAGAAAACCAAGAAGAAAAACAAGCTAAACTTGCCCTAGTCAAGGCGGTTAGCATTGTCCTTGAGAATGGCATGAACCTCATCAACATGGAAGCACCCAAGAAAATGTAAATTCCTTCATAGACACAAGACCTCTCCCCTTGGGGGAGGTTTCTTTTTTTACAGAGATGTGAGATTCTTGTTCCTGCACGAGCTAGCCAATGGCTAGACTTTCGTCTATAATGAAGGATGAGGAAACTATGAAAATTCTGTGTTTAGCATTAAATTCACGTTATGTTCACTCCAATCTTGCCTTAGGGTATCTGGTTGAACTTGGTCGACGAGAAGGCCATGAAGTGGACTTAAAAGAATACACCATTAACATGAATCTGCGGGAGATCCTGTTGGACTCGGATTTTGAGTCCTATGAAGTGATCTGCCTATCAGCCTATATTTGGAATGGACGACAGCTGCTTGATCTGTTAAAAGATATGCGAAAGATCCACCCAAAGGCCATCTATCTCCTGGGAGGACCTGAAGCCTCCAGTTCAGTACACAGCTATCTTCCGTTTTGTGATGGTGTGATCATGGGTGAGGGAGAGACTCCCTTTAAACACTTTTTAGCCCATCCTGATGAACCAGAAAAATGGATTGGCATTAGTTATGGTAAGCATTTGGCACCTATGCATCGTGAAGAAGTGTTGGACTTTGCTTATCCCTATTTTCAGCTTCAAGGACATCAGATCATCTACTATGAGTCGCAACGTGGTTGTCCCTTTGGCTGTAGCTACTGTATGAGCGGTTCCACGGGTGTACGCTATCGGCCTATGGCACTGGTGAAAAAAGACCTTCAGGTCTTTATTGAGCAGGAAGTACCCCTGGTTAAATTTGTGGACCGTAGCTTCAACATCAATTTACCCAGAGCATTGGAAATGATCTCTTTCATTAAAAAAATGGATCGGGGCAAGACCAGTTTCCATATGGAACTGGCTCCTCATCTTCTTCCTCAAGCCTTGCTTGATGCCTTTAGGGATGCAAGAGAGGGTCTATTCCAGGTGGAAGTGGGCATCCAGAACATTGAAAATGAAGTTAATTATCTCTCCAATCGCAACATCTTTTATCCCAAATACAAAGATCGCTTAAAAGAGTTTATTGATCTTTTTCCTGGTCATGTACATCTTGATTTAATCTGTGGATTACCTGGTTCCACTTTTGATAACATTCGCTCAAGTTATGAGGAGCTAGCTAGTCTTGAGCCTGATTTTATTCAGTTGGGCTTTTTAAAGCTGATGCCTGGTACCTTGCTCTATCAGCAGAAGGAAAGCTTTGGCATTCTTGCTTCCAGTGAAGCTCCCTATGAGGTGCTCGCTACCAATGATCTGTCCTTCTCTGCCG
Organism: uncultured Clostridia bacterium; assembly: GCA_945950065.1. GTDB lineage: Bacteria > Bacillota > Clostridia > Peptostreptococcales > Acidaminobacteraceae > DTU036. The sequence goes on along the minus strand of CAMFGQ010000003.1, from coordinate 4,589 downwards.
TTAAACTTCTAAAGTCCATTGAGAGGATGATGGATCTCTATCCCGAAGAGGATATCCCCATGACCTTGGACTATTTGACGAGAAAGAGGGGAGTCTTTGATGTCTATTGGTGGATGGCTGAACATTTTCCCAAGGATAAGCTCTTTGAGCGGCATTCCTTGGAAAATCGCCTTCTCATCTTGGGTGAGTTTTCAGATCAAGTGGTCAAAGAAACCCTTGAACTGGACTATAGAAGAAAAAGACGTAACAGACGCCATCTTTTCTTTCGAGGAAGAATGGATAAAGAAACCAATCAACTTATGAGTTATTATGATGGTGAAGGCCTTGTGGAGGACCCTGTCTACTATCAGATTGACTATGACAAACAGCTTGTGTATAGGGAGGAGAAGGCATGATCAAACGAGTTTTTGTTTTTCACAACAAGGTGAAAAAGAGTATAACGGTAAAGAATCAAGTCATGAACATCCTTCGCAAGCATAACTTTATCATTACAAAAAACAATCCCGATCTCATCCTTGTTGTTGGGGGAGATGGTACCATGCTCAGTGCCATTCGTAGCCATGAAGAGCTCAATGTGCCTTTTTTAGGTGTGAATACAGGTAGCCTTGGTTTTCTACCAGGACTCCTTCCCAATGAGATTGATAAGCTGCCTGAGCTCTTAAGCCAAGATGAACATTTCTATGATGAGTTTCCTCTTCTAGAGGTCATCAGTACCACCATCAGTGGTAAAAAGATTGCCAATTATGTCTTCAATGAAGCGGTGATTAAACACTATCACCCCAAAATGCTTGAAGCGCATATTTATATCGATGATAAACCTTTTAATTATTTTACAGGGGATGGACTGATCTTTTCAACACCCATTGGGACCACAGGCTATGCTATCTGGGCAGGGGGTGCAGCACTGCACTGGAATCTACCTTGCTATCAGATTACGCCTCTTCAACCCAATGATAACCGCATCAATCGGCCACTGAAGAATTCCATCGTCATTCCAGCTGATGCCAAAATCCGGCTAAAAGTGGTGAAAGCCAAGTATCGTTCAGCTAGTGTAGCCTGTGATGGACTGATGGCATCCAGGGAGTACATTGAGGAGTTGGAAATCACCACTAGTCAGAAGAAGGTGCGCATCATCCGTGGTAAGAAGATGAGCTATTACGATCTCTATCGCAACAAAATCATCGACAAACATATTTTCCGTTTCCTTCAGGAGGGTGAAGATGCAGAGCTTTCCCAAAGCAACAGCTGATCTTTCGTTTTTAGAATTAAACAAAGAGCTGAGTCTAGAGGACCTTGTTTTACCTCAGGGAACAGCTCTACCTCTTTTTACTGAGGTACTGGAAGAAAAGATCAGTCAAGGCGATCTTGATTTGGGGACCAAGGAGCTTGCTTCGGGCATCCTCTATCTCTATGGAGCTGATCCTGACTTTAAGGACAAAGAACTGTATCGAGAGATCATTGGTCGCGTTCAGCCTGTCTATGGACTCCTACTGGATACATTGAAAGAATCACCCTTTAGGGCCCTTGTTATGACTAGAGGCCTGATTAGTCTTGGTCTAGAAGAAGAGGGAATGTATCTTCTTGCTGCAGAAGCCTGCAATGAACTGGTTAAAGAGGGACAAAATTACAGCGAGTTAGCCCTGGCCTTTCTTGAAAAGGAGGATCCTTCTTGGGGTGTCAGTTATCATCAGGGTTATCATTTCTTTCATTTGGAGCGCTATGCTGAGGCCCTTGAAGCTTGGAAAAGACTTCTTGAGCAAGATGCCCCTGAGGAGATCCAAACAGAGGTCCTTACAAGAATTCCCCTTGCTGAGCGGCGTCAAGACTATTTACGGGGTAAGGAACTCCTCTTTAAAGAGCGATTTGAAGAAGCAAGGCAAGTCTTTAAGAGTTTACTTCCAGACTTTCCCCATTGGTATGAGCTACACTTTTACTATGGTCTCAGTCTTCGCTTTTTAGAAGAATACAAAGAAGCACTGAGCACCTTCTATAGTCTCTTACAACATCATCGTGAAGACATTCATCTTTACAATGAACTGGCCATTTGTCATCTCTTTGTTGGTGAAGCTGCTGAAGCAAAAATCCTCCTTGAAGAGGGACTGAAGCTTGCAGAACATCCAGATCTTCATCTCAATTTGGCCATCGCCCTTTTTGAACTAAAAGATCAATTGGGTGCCTTTGAAGAAATCAAGAGAGCAGAACAACTGGCTCCAGATGATGAATTAATACAAACCTGGAAAGAACATATGAGAAAGGACCGCGAATGAGGAAATTACAGGAGATTTACACACGTGCAGAGGAAGGTTCCTGTCTGCTAGCTGTGGTGGCAGCTGAAGATGAGAACATCCTAAAGGCAGTCACTCAGGCAAAAAAAGATGGTATTGCTGAGCCCCTGCTTTTTGGTGATCAAGAGAAAATCACGTCCTTACTTGATCAACTGGGACTTCCAAAGGACATGGAGATCATCCATGCCCAGAATCCAGTCCAGGCAGCTGAAAAAGCCATGGAAACCGTGGCGAAGGGTGAAGCAGACCTTGTGATGAAAGGGCTTGTGGATACAGCTGTGATTCTCAAGGCACTACTTGATAAACGCTTTGACTTACGCGACAAAGCACTTCTCAGTCATATGATGATCTATGAGATGGAAAGTTATGGAAAATTGTTAGGCCTAACCGATGGCGGTATGCTCTTACAACCTGATTATGACCAGAAGAAGGCAATCCTCGAAAATGGACTGGAAGTCTTCAAGGCACTTGGTTATGACGAAGTAAAGGTTGCGGGACTTGCAGCAAAAGAGAAGGTCAATGAGAAGATGCAAGCCACAGTGGATGCAAGAAGATTGCAAGAAGAAGTGAAGGAAGAAGGACTTGTTTTTGAAGGACCTCTTGCACTGGATCTGATCTTCAGCAAGGAAGCCGCAAAGACAAAGAACTTTTCATCCCAGATTGCAGGGGAGGTAGACTTTATTCTCGTTCCCTCCATTGAAACAGGTAACGCTCTTGGTAAGTCCTTTACTTATGCTGCTGGTGCAGAATCAGCAGGGATTATCATGGGCGCCAAAATACCCTTAGTTCTAGTCAGCAGAGCAGACAGCATGGAGTCTAAGCTCTATAGCATCGCACTAGGAAAATGTATTGCACGACACAAGAAGGAGAGCAAATGAAAAAACTAATGACGGGCAACGAAGCCCTGGCACAAGGTGCCTATGAAGTAGGCGTCATCTATGCTGCAGCTTATCCTGGAACTCCCAGTACGGAGATTTTGGAGAATCTAGCACAGCACAAGGAGCTTGTAGCAGAGTGGGCACCCAATGAGAAGGTGGCATTAGAATCAGCCTTGGGTGCATCCATGGCAGGTGTAAGAAGTTTAGCAGCCATGAAGCACGTAGGCGTCAATGTTGCAGCTGACCCTCTCTTTACCATTGGTTACACAGGGGTGACAGGTGGAATGATTCTGGTCAGTGCAGATGATCCTGGCTGTCATTCTTCCCAAAATGAGCAGGATAACCGAATCTATGCTAAGTTTGCAAAAATCCCTTGCATTGAGCCAAGTACGCCACAGGAATGCTTGGACTTTATGGAGGAAGCCTACAGACTTAGTGAGGAATTTGAAACTCTGGTTCTGTTAAGACTAACCACCCGTGTTTGTCACAGTAAGGGACTTGTTGAAACAGGGGAGAGAACAGAAGTCGATGTCATTCCCTATGAAAGACAAGCAGGGCGCTACATTGCTAACCCAGGCAATGCCAAAAGAAGACATCCCATCGTAGAAGATCGTTTGGTTCGCCTTGCCCAGTACAGTGAAGAAAGTAAACTTAATCGCCTTGAATCCTTTGGCAATAAGATGGGAATCATCACAGCAGGAGCAAGCTACAATTATGTGAAAGAAGTCTTTGGGGAAACAGCAGATATCCTGAAGCTTGGTATTACTTATCCTCTGGCCATGGGCCTCATTGAAGAGTTCATCTTATCCCATGATGAGGTGTATGTGGTAGAGGAACTTGAGCCCTTTATGGAAGAACAGATTAAAGCCCAGGGACTAAAAGTCATAGGTAAAGAAGTGATTCCCAACGTTGGAGAGCTCAATCCTGATATCATTCGTCAGGGAATTTTGGGGATTGAAAGTGAATTTAAAGTAGCTGGTCCAGAATTAACCGTTGCTCGACCACCCATCCTTTGTGCTGGCTGTCCTCACCGTGGATTTTTCTACGAGCTGAGTAAGCAAGGCAACATCATGATTACTGGAGATATCGGTTGCTACACCCTAGGTGGTGCTCCACCTCTTAATGCAACGGACTCCGTTATCTGTATGGGTGCTAGTATTTCCATGGGTCATGGCGCCCGTAAAGCCCTCGATAAGGTAGGAGTGGATAAGAAGATTGTCTCTGTCATTGGGGACTCCACCTTCCTTCACTCTGGTATGACCAGTCTTCTCGATGCGGTCTATAACCAATCCAGAACCGTCAATGTGATCCTGGATAACCGCATAACAGCCATGACGGGACATCAAGATAACCCCGCTACTGGCTATACCCTTCAGGGAGATCCTGCTCCACAGGTGGATTTTGAGACTTTGGTAAAAGCTTTAGG
>CAMFGQ010000002.1 GCA_945950065.1 uncultured Clostridia bacterium | reverse complement strand
ATAAAAAAGAGCCCTAAGGCTCTTTCACAGTCACGATATTTTCTTGCGCTTCTCTGCGTTCTAGATAATCCATAAACTCACTATTGATTAGCGCCAAGGTAGGCACTCCAAGGATCATCCCAACCAGACCAAAGAAGCCACCACCTATGGTTACTCCTAGAATCACCCAGAAGGGTGAGATGCCTAAGCTCTCTCCTAGGATCCTGGGACCAATGACGTATCCATCTACCTGCTGCAGAGCAAAGATAAAGATACCCGTAATGATCGCCTGTTGTGGACTAATAAAGAATAAAAAGATCACCACAGGAGCCCCACCAATTAATGGACCAAAATACGGAATGATGTTGGTCACACCAATTATAATGGCCATCAACACAGGATAGGGAACCCTCAAAATGATAAAGCCAATAAATGCAATCAAACCAATGATCATGGAGTCGATGAGTTTTCCAACGAGAAATCCGCCAAAAGTTTTATCGGCCTTTCGAATAAAGTCTCCGATTCTCTTCTCTCGACTAGGATTCAGTCTAATGCGCATAAAGCGAAAGACTGTACTCTTGATATGCTCTTTATTGAGAAGCATGTAGATGGAGATGATCATCCCTACGATGACCTGTGAGAGCCCCTTCAAGAACACCATGATGTAGTTAGAAAGGTTATTGATGAGATTCCCCATGCGTCCAAGGCTAGGGTCAAGGATGTTTTTAAGGCTGATTTGAGAAACCATTAAAGCAAGAGGTCCTTCCTCTAAGCGCTTCTCTAAATCAACCACAAATTTAGCAAGCCCATCCAAAACCCCAGGTAAACTTTTCATAAAGTCAGAAATGTTCTGGCTGATGATAGGTACGAGGCCCCAAATAAAGACGATGATAAACAAAATGAGGAACACATAGCCAAGCAGTATGCTCATTGGCCAATTGAGGCCAGTCTTCTTCATAAGGAAAATACAGAAAGAATTCATGACATAACTAATTGCCACCCCCCAAAGGATGGGCTTCATGATACGTAAAATTTCCCATACATAGCTGATGTTGTTGGCCAAGAACAAAAGGAAAGCCCCCAGAAGGAGCAGCGGGCCATACTCATACACTTTCTTTGTCTGCATTTTCCCTCCACGCTCATTATAAGCTTACCATAACGAAAAAGCTAGGGACATCGCTTATCCTTTTAAAAAAGGTGACTTCCTTTTCGGGAAATCACCTTTGTCTTTAATTCATTTTCTCTTTCAAATAGTCTTTGGCATAATCCAGCACACCGTCTTTGATAAAACGACCGTACTTATCAAAGGTGCTTTCATAGCCTTCTTTTTCGATCTCTTCTTGTGATACATCAGGTTGAAGAGGTTCTTCTGGAGTAATCAGTCGTTCATTTGGTGTGAGATAAACACTGGTTGTCAGTTTAAATCCACTACCATCCTGCAGACCAACCACATCCTGGACAAGACCTTTACCAAAGCTTTCTGTCCCAAAGACAGCACCTGCACCTGTATCCTGGATAGCTCCAACAAGAATCTCTGATGCCGATGCGCTTCCTTTATTCATCAAAATCACAAAAGGAATGTTAAACTTTTTCGTTTCATCAGAATCATAGGTTCTTCGAGGCTCACTTGGCCCCTCAGTAGTAACAATGGCTTGTTTACCTAGGATCTCATCGGCAATTTTTATCACCTGATCTAGATAACCACCTGGATTACCGCGCACATCAATGATGCAGGCTTTCATCCCCTCGGCTTCCAACTTTTCCTTTGCTTGAACAAATTCACTATGAATGTTTTGTTCAAAGGCAATGAGTTGGATATAGCCAATTTTATCTTCAAGCATCCTGGACTCAATGGTGGGAACCGTAATGATGTCTCGAACGAGAGTAAAGGAAAGCTCTTCAACTTCCTGTGTTTTTTCATCTTCACGGTAGACACTGAGAGTTACCTCACTGCCAATAGGTCCTTTGATCTTGGATACGGCAGCATTGTGATCTTCCGTGCCTGAACCAGAAAGTAATTCACCATCAACTTTGAAGATACGATCACCGCTTTGTATCCCCGAGCCATAGGCAGGAGAATTCTCGATGATGCCAGTGATAGGAATTTGTCCATTTTCCATGGGTGCAATGTTAATGCCCACACCACTGAACTCACCTTTACGCTCCATAAGATAGGTGTCGTATTCCTCTTTATTATAATAGGTGGAATAAGGATCACCCAAGGCATTGAACAGACCCTTTAGGATCCCTTCATTAAAGTCCACATCATCAGTGTCTTTATAGAACTGCTTCTTAATGACCTCTTCTAGCTTGATGACTTTATCAAAGCGCTGCTTCATTTCCATGAGTTCTTCATATTCGGCAGCACTGACCATGACATCATTACCGATGCGTAAGGGGTATAATTTTACAAGAAAAAACACTGCAATCGTCGTCACGATTGCAGTGATAAAGACGATAGGTAGAATCCGTCGTTGTCTCATCCCTAGCCACCTACATAGGCTGTTGGGTCAACCCAAGCGCCACCGCTCATAATACCAAAGTGTAAGTGAACGGCTGTAGAGATACCAGTGCTTCCCATAGGCATAACGGTGGTACCAGCATAGACATACTGTCCAACGCTAACAGAAACACCAGTTCCGTGGGCATAGAGTGATTGCATTCCATCACCGTGGTCGATGATGACACAGTTTCCATAACCGGAAAACCATCCTGCATGAACGACAAGACCATCTCGAGCAGCTACAACAGGTGCACCATAGTCTCCAAGGATATCGATACCATTGTGGTAGTCACTTGTTCCAAAGAGAGGATGGACACGATTACCGAAGTAATAGGACACATAGTAGTATCCTGGTGTAGGCCAACTCCAGCCACCACCCACATAGTCAAAATCACGGCTTGGTTCTTCATAATAATCATCGCTTGAAGAATTTTCGCCTTCTTCACCTTGATTTTGTTCTTGTTCTGCTCTTCTACGAGCTTCTTCTGCTGCCGCTTGGCGACGTGCTTCATCAGCTGCTGCCGCTTGACGACGCGCTTCTTCGATCAGATAGTCCATTTGGGACTGAAGTTCTGCACCAGCTGCTGCTTCAGCAGAAATATACGCTGATACTTCTTCAGCCTTTTCTTCTAGACCTGCTTTGATCTCGGCGAGTTCAGCAGATTTTACTTCAGAAGCAGCCTTATCCGCCTCCAAAGCATCACTCAATACTACAAGCTCTTTCTTCTCATCATTCAGCTTAGCTTCGAGTTTTTCGAGCTCTTCACGTTTTTTGTTTAATTCATTGAGTGTTTCTTCGTCCATTTTTACAATGCGACGATAATTTGAAATTCTCATGAGGAGATCTTCAAAACCTTCAGCATTAAAGATCATACTCCAGAAGGACTCATCTTTAGAAAGATACATGGTACTGAGGCGACCACCAAATTCTTCGGCTTGGAAATTATACTCTTTCATAGCCTCTTTGACTTTAGCTTCAGTCTTTTCAATTTCTTTCCCTTTTTCGGTGATCTGGCCTTCTGTTTCAGCAATCTGTGCTCTGAGATTTTCTATCTCGGCTTCGACTGCATAGTAGGATTGCTCCGTGATTTCCAGTTCACCTCTAATGCTAGAGAGCTCTTCTTCTTTTCCAGCTATGTTTTGGTTCTTTTCTTCGATTTGTTGCTTGAGTTCGTCAATGCTCTCTCCGAATGTAAGCCCCAAAGAAAGAATCATAGTGATTGCCAACAAACTAGCTATAAATTTTCTCATACATTTCACCTCTAGACCCGTAGGTACTTGCGCACTGAGAAGATACTTCCAATCATTCCGACACCAATGCCGATAACTACACTGAGAAATCCAAAGCGTTTGACGATATAGAGCGTATCAAGTAATGGTCTCTGCTGTGTCATCTGACTAAGACTTTCTAAAGTCAGTCGGATGAATTCCTCATATCCGTAACTGATAATTGCTGTGCTAAAGGCAGCTCCTACCAGTCCCAGTAGAATCCCTTCTATGATATAAGGTTTCCGTATAAATCCTCGAGTGGCACCGACATAGCGCATAATGCCTATTTCGGCTCTTCGTCCCGCGATGCTAACCCTTATGGTGTTATTCACAACGAAGACAGTAGTAATCAATAAGATTAAGATTAATACGAGGCCCACAGTCTTGATGACCTCGGTAATTCTTAATATCTTATTAACGGTATCTCTATAGTAACGGATTTGATTGGCGTTGTCAATTTTCTCAAGTCTACTGATGGTTTCCTCAGCCTGTTCAACATCCGTCATCTCAACACGAAGCACGTTGGGAAGGGGGTTTTTAGGAAGATTCTGAAGGGTTTCACTGTGTTCTGAAAACTCCTCCTTCATTTTCTCTAGTCCCTCTTCTTTCGTAATCAGCACAACGGTCTTGATGTTGGGATCCTCTTCCACTTGTTTTTGGAAGGAAGCAATCTTCGCATCATCATACTCATCTGAAATCTCAATGTTCAGGATGTTAAATTTATCCACGAACTCATCAGTAAGATGGTTCACATTGAGAATCAATGAAATCACGATACCAAGGATAACCAAGGTAGACGTGATAGAGAAGACGGAAGCAAAGCTCATCAGTGCGTTCCGTTTGATGTTCTTGAAGGAGGAAAGAATTCCTGTGTACATTATAGGTAACCTCCTTGTCTAACATCCCGTACAACCTTGCCATCATGAAGTTCGATGACGCGTTGTTGCATGGTATCTACGATCTCTTTACCATGGGTTGCCATAATAATGGTGGTACCATGGCTGTGAAGCTTACTGAGTAGGTCCATAAGTCCCCAAGAGGTTTCTGGGTCAAGATTACCAGTAGGCTCATCACAGATGAGAAGCGTTGGGTTGTTTACAATGGCCCTTGCGATGCTCACACGTTGTTGCTCACCACCAGATAGTTGATCGGGGAATACTTTTTCTTTTCCCTTGAGACCAACTAAGTTTAAAACCATGGGTAAGTTTCGTTTGATCTCGCGGTTTTTCTTTCCAACAATGCGCATGGCAAAGGCTACATTTTCTGCAACCGTTTCTTTTTCTAATAAACGATAGTCTTGGAAGACGATTCCTAACTGTCTGCGAAAGTGAGGAATTCTTCTTTTATGAAGTTTTGTTACGTTTTTCCCTTGGAACCATAATTCACCGCTTGTAGGATTGAGTTCTTTTGTCAGTAGTTTGATGAAAGTACTTTTTCCTGCACCGCTGGCCCCGATAAGAAAAACAAATTCTCCAGGCTCAATTTTAATACTGACGTCATCTAGGGCAACATTCCCTGTTGGATAACGCATCGTAACCTTATTTAACTCTAACATGTAGTTCTCCTTTTCAAGGTGCTAACCATTATAGTCCTCTTAGGGGGCAAGAAGCAAGTTTTTTACAAAAAACTTGCTTTTCTACTCTACTTAACAACAAATCACTTCCAAAAATGTACTAGAAATGTCTTCTCTAGATTTCTTCTTTCTTATCAAGTCCTAAGCTGATACGTGTAGCTTCCTCAATATCCATCAGTGCCACTTTGGAGAGCTCGCCCAGTTTTGTAATCAGGCGCTGCTTATCAATGGTACGGATTTGTTCGAGTAAAACATTGGAATCTTTTTCCAGTCCAGAGATCTCTTCCTTAATAAGTACATGGGTAGGGATGGATCCTTTATGGATATGTCCCGTGATCGGTGCAATAATAATGGTAGGACTAAAGCGATTGCCCACATTGTTCTGTAGGACAAGAACGGGTCTGGTTCCCTTTTGTTCGCTGCCTACACCTGGATCTAAATCTGCCAGGTAAATGTCGCCTCGTTGCACACGAAGCTTAAACTTCCTACTTCCCTTCTTCATAGAGATACTCCCGATCCACACGCTTGCCTAAAGTTGTCACAATCTCATAATTGATGGTCCCAGCGGCTTCGGCCAGTTCTTCACAGGCAACATGGCTTCCCATAAGCTCAACCTCATCGTAAAGCTCTGCCTTGGTACCAGTAAGATCGATCATGGTCTGATCCATGGTAATGTTGCCGATCTGTGGAGCATAGTCTCCTGCAACATAGACACGTACTTTACGACTCATTTGACGCTTATAGCCATCGGCATAACCAAGGGGAAGAGTACCTACGCGTGTAGGAACCTTTGCCACAAAGGTATGTCCATAACTAACCCCTTCTCCTTCAGGAATCTCTCGTACAGAAAGAATTTTCGAATGGAGCGTCATAAGGGGCTTTAAGCCAAACTCGCTTTTGCCATCAGGACTGAGTCCATAGAGGGCTATACCTCCTCTTACCATGTTTGTTCGCCCTAGGTCAAGCGACAAAATAGTGGCAGAGTTGGCATAATGGATGAAAGTGAAACCGAGTTCCTCTTTTTCGCAGAAATCAAGCACATCGTTAAAGCGTGCAATCTGCTCTAAGGCAGAACTTTTATTCTCTTCATCTGCCCGGGCAATATGGGTATAGATGCCCTCAGGCTGGATGGATTTGATCTTCTCAATATTGGCTTTAAACTCTTCTGGCAAGAAACCTACGCGGTGCATTCCCGTATCAATCTTAATATGTACCGGTCCTTTTTCTTCTGCAGCAAGGTAGGCTTCTAAACTAGCAGGGTCAAAAATAGGAAGACGGATGTTGTACTTTGCTCCCAAAGGATAATTGCTGGGATCAACCCCACCCAAAACCAAAATGAAGATGTCTTCCTTGGCTCTTCTTAGTTCCAAGGCTTCGTCGAAGGTAGCCACCCCAAAATGCCGTTCACCTTGATCATAAAGATACTCTAGACTCTTTAGAGCACCATGTCCATAAGCGTCAGCCTTAATCACAGAAAGGAAGGTTCTTCCTTCTGCTTTTTCTTTTAAGATCTCTAGATTGTGTTTTAGATTATAGAGATGAATCTTTGCTTTTGTTGGTCTCATATTCCTCCTCCAATAGCACGATGGCTGTCGCATAATCGCCATCATGGGAGATACTGCAATGAATTTTGTGAAAGCTCTTCTTCTTTAGTTTCCCACCCAGTTGAATGTATGGCTTTCCATTGTCTTCGCGTAGTACCTCAATGTCCTTTAAGTTAAATTCCCGTATGCCGGTTCCTAATGCTTTGCTGAAGGCTTCCTTTACAGCAAAATTTCCTGCTACGACCTTTGGGTCTTTCCTTTTCTCAAAATAGGCACATTCTTTCTCGGTAAAAAAGCGTGAAAGAAAGGGCCCTTTTTTTAGAAGGGCCTCTATCCTAGGGACATAGACCAAATCGATCCCGATCATACGGGATACACCTTGTTTTCTCGGTCTAGCAGATCATTATCTAGTTCTAATTGTTTCGCTTGACGACGCTCAAAGAAGCTTTTGGCTACCTGTGGGAACAGAGCATAGCTCAGTACATCCTCAGGTCCTGTATAGAACTCGCCAATTTCTTTTTTATATTCCTCAAGAGTTTTCACAGCTTCCTCCTTAGGAGCAGAGGCTGCAAGCACCTTTTCTTTGAGCTCTTCATTGACTGGAGCAGGGCTTCTACCATACTCTCCTCTGAAATAACTCTTCACTTCTTCAGGAATCATTTTGTAGCGCTCACCAGTAAGCACATTAAAGAGTGCCTGGGTTCCTACAATCTGTGATGTTGGTGTAACGAGAGGGGGGTAACCTAAATCTTCTCTCACCCTAGGAATTTCTTCCATCACCTCTGTCAGCATATCAAGACGGTTCTGTTGACTTAATTGGCTCACCAAGTTACTGAGCATACCACCTGGTACTTGGTACCAAAGTGTACGAATGTCTACACCCATAACCTTTGGATTGAGAAGTCCTTGATCCAGATACTCATCACGCTTCTTACCAAAATAAGCTGCCAGCTCCATCAAGAGATCAATGTCAAGACCTGTATCATAGGGCGTTCCCTTCAGGGTCATGACCAGCGGCTCGGTTGCAGGTTGGCTAGATCCCATGGCTAAGGGACTCAGTGCCGTATCCACAATATCCGCTCCTGCTTCAATGCCCTTGAGATACATCAAGTCTGCCACTCCACTTGTCATATGAGAGTGCAGCTCAATAGGAAGGCTAACGGCATCCTTTAAAGCCTTAACGAGTTTTTCTCCTTCATAGGGTAGAAGTAGACCACTCATGTCCTTAACACAAATCGAGTCAGCACCCATTTGCTCCAGTTCCTTTGCCATGTTCACAAAGGCATCAATGTTATGCACAGGGCTGGTTGTATAGCTGATAGCAGCTTGAGCATGGGCACCAGATTTCTTGGTTGCCTGGAGAGCTGTACGAATGTTATTAAAGTCATTCAGTGCATCAAAGATACGAATAATGTCAATTCCAGCATCCACACTGCGCATGACGAACTCTTCCACCACCTCATCAGCATAGTGTCGATAACCAAGGATGTTTTGACCACGGAGGAGCATTTGCAGTTTTGTGTTCTTAACCCGTTTGCGAATCTCACGCAATCTCTCCCATGGATCTTCATCTAAAAATCGCAGACTGGCATCAAAGGTTGCCCCACCCCACATCTCCAGGGCATGATAACCTACAGCATCCAGTTTTTCTAGAACTTCCTCCATATCCGAGAAGGGCATTCTAGTGGCGATCAGCGACTGATGAGCATCCCGCAAAATCGTCTCTGTAATTTTAAGCTTCATCCATATACCTCATGATTTCTTCTATTATTTTTTCCGTTGTAAATCCAAATAACTCAAAGAGCTCTTCGCCAGGTCCACTTGCACCATAGTGGTCAAGACAGTGGCAAGCACCATCAAGTCCAAGATAACGATGCCAACTGAGTGCACTTGCTGCTTCAATGGCGAAGCGTTTACGAACTTCTTTTGGCAATACTTTTTCTTTGTAGGCTTCATCTTGCGCTTCAAAGCGCTCCATGGAAAGCATGCTGATAACACGAACATCCACTTTGCCACGTAACTGTTGAGCCACATCTACTGCAAGCGCTAGTTCGCTTCCACTTGCCATAAGGAGGAGTTCTGGTTTCTTCTCTTCCTTAACAGCGATATACCCACCACGATGCGCTTCACTCCGATCAATGTTCAGTTCTTTTAACTTTTGTCTCGTTAACAGAATGGAGGCAGGATTTTTTCCAGAAAAGGCTTGATAATAGCTCATGGCTGTCTCTTTTCCATCTGCAGGACGATAGACATCCATTCCTGGAATACTCCTCAACATCAAAGCCTGTTCAATGGGTTGATGGGTTGGTCCATCTTCTCCAACACCGATGGAGTCATGGGTAAAGATAAAGACAGAAGGAACACCCATGAGGGCTGCAAGACGTAGACTTGGCTTCATATAGTCTGCAAAGCTTAGGAAGGTAGCAGCATAGGCCTTAAAGTATCCGTGGAGACAGATTCCATTGGCAATGGCCGCCATGGCATGTTCACGAATCCCAAAATGCACATTGCTTCCAAGAGGATTTTCAGCAGAGAAGAATCCTTTGCCATCCAAGGTGGTCATGTTACTACCGGCAAGATCCGCTGATCCACCAAAGAGCACAGGAAAATGCTTAGCCAGTTCATTGATCATGACTTGACCATGGATACGTGTAGCCTTTTCGCCCTCTCCTACTGCAAGAAGTGCTTCAAGTACGCTTTCATCTAGCTCTGGAGTCTTGATGTCTAGCTCTTTTGCTTCTTCCATCCAAGCATCGTACTCTTTGATTTTTTCTTCGCTTTGCTTAGCAAAATACTCTCTGACTTCTTCGGGAACATAGAAAGTCTCTTCATAGCTCCATCCAGTGGCTTCCTTGGTCAGCTTGGTTTCCTCGTCACCCAAAGGAGCACCGTGGGCAGCAGAACTGTCTCCACGATTAGGGCTTCCATAACCGATAATGGTTTTGATCTCGATAAAACTGGGTCGATCACTCTTTTTTGCTTCTTCAATGGCCTGGGTGATGGCTTCTTCATCATTGCCATCTGCAATAAAGAAGGTTTTCCAGCCATAGGCTTCATAACGTTCCCTTACCTTTTCGGTAAAAGTAATGTCTGTACGCCCATCAATCGTAATGTTATTGGAATCGTATAAAACGATTAGATTGTTCAGTTTCAAATGTCCCGCAAGAGAGGATGCCTCAGAGGTAATGCCCTCCATCATGTCGCCATCCCCTACGAGAACATAGGTATAGGTATCAAAGAGTGGTCCAAATTCCGCTGCCATCTTCTTCGATGCCATGGCAAATCCAACCGCATTGGCAAGTCCTTGACCTAGGGGACCAGTTGTCACCTCTACACCCTCTGTATCGCCATACTCGGGATGGCCCGGAGTTTTTGATCCAACCTGTCTAAAGTTTTTTAGATCTTCAATGCTCACATCGTATCCATAAAGATGCAGGAGACTATAGAGCAGGGCTGAGCCATGGCCTGCAGACAGGACAAAGCGATCCCTTCCCATCCATGTGGGATCTTGGGGATTAAAACGCAGATGATCACGGAAGAGTACCTTTGCCATGGTAGCTGCTCCCATAGGTAGGCCTGGATGGCCTGATTTTGCTTTGTTTACTGCATCCACAGCCAAATAACGTATGGTCTGTGTCGATAGGGTCTCTAGATTCATTCTTTCCTTTCCTCCTCACCAATGCACTGTCCAAGCCGTAGGAAGTAGAGATATGCTTCCTTTACTTCTTGGCCAGTTAGTTTGTGTAATGCTTCCTTATAGATGGAGAGCTGTCGCCGGTAAGACTCAACATAAGCCAGCGATCCATCGGTTTTATAATCCACTAATACCCAAGCATCTTCCCAAAATGCCAGGTCCATGATTCCCTGAACAAGATCTCCTTCTTCTGTCTTCAGAATGAAGGGCTGCTCCCGCAAAACCCGAGGACTTTTTAACAGTCGCTGACCCAAGGGAGAGTGAATAAATTCATCCACCAGGGCACCATCCTGAAAATCACGCAGAAGACCTGCTTCTTCCAATCGGCTAAACTCTTTCTCTAAATCCTCTTTGGCAGCAGCAAAGTCAAGTAATTCCATGGCTTTGTGGAAAAGACTACCTCTTTTTGCACCTTCTTCACCCATGCCAAAGCCTCGCTCAATGTCTACTGGGGTTTCAGATGCAAGATCCGTTACACTCCGCTTATAGGCTTCTCTTCTCCAGGGTCTTGGGATAAAGGGTTCCACCTCCACTCCACGGGGAAGCTGGGTGATTTTTTCTTCTTTCTCCACAGCTTCTATCATAACATATTTTGGGGCTGGGGGCTCCAGTGTTTCCAGTGCTTCAAAGAGAAGGTGATGGAAGCTCTTAATCTGCTGCAGTCGTCTTGTTGGTAGCTCTCCACCTAGGATCAGTTCTTCCTCTTCCTTCAGATAGGTTGAAAGAATGAGCTTATGTTGAGCTCTTGTCATGGCCACATAGAGAAGGCGTACTTCTTCTTCTCTTTCCTTGATCTTAATCTTCTCCATCATCCATTTTTTAAAGATGGAATTTGTACGCTGTCGCTTTTCCAGATCATAAAAGTCTAGGGTAAAGACATCTCCCTGTAAAAAGAGAGGTCCTCTAAAACTCATTTCATTATACTGTTTCCAAAGACCAGCAACAATGACAATAGGGAACTGAAGTCCTTTGGAGCGATGAATGCTCATAAGGCGAACCACATTGGCCTCTTCACCTAGAAGTTTTGCTGCTTCATAGTCTTGTTTTTGATCTTGAAGTCCTCCTAAATATTGAAGGAAAGAAGAAAGTCCCACTTGGGTGGTGTCCTCATACTCCTGTGCTCTCTCAAACAATAGCCTGACATTCATCAAGCGTTGTTCTCCTGCACTCATCAGCAGTAAAAACTCTTCATAGTCCGTTACCATATAGATGTGTTGCAGCAGAGCAGAAATGCCTAATTGACGACTCTTCCAGCGTAGATCTTGTATTTCTTGTACAAAGCGTTCTTTTTTCTCTAAGACTTCACCCGGTGTGTCATAGGCATAGAAGTCTTGATGAAAAAATGCGCTGCCCTTACGGATTTCATAGAGATCCTTGTCGGTAAAACCATAACGTGGTAAGCGAAGTAAACTGAGAAGAGGTAAATCAAGAAATCCATTGTTGATGATCTCAAGATAATTCAGAAGAATTTTGACCTCAAGAGATTCAAGATAGGCTTCACCCTGATCACTAAAGAGGGGAATTCCCGCTTCCCTAAAGAGATTCACAGCAGATTCAATAAAGGAGCGAGGAGAACGGTAGAGCACCACAATGTCCCGATAGCTTGCACCCTCTTCCACAAGGCGATGAATTCTCTCAATGATTGAAAGCAGTTCTTCCTCATGGGCATCACCTGAACCTCTAGTAATTAGAAGTTCTACTTCATCCTTGATAGGTGAGAGGCTCTCATTTCCAAAGACAAGGCGAGCAGCATCATCATATTGGATGCCACCAAACTCTTTACGCATCACCCGCTCAAAGAGATGATTGACTGCATCTAATATAGGTCCTGCACTGCGGAAGTTTTTACTGAGATCAATGCGTTCTTTTCCTTCTTCATGCTCAAAGCGATAGTATTTTTCAAGGAAGAGTTCGGGTTTTGCTTCGCGGAAGCCATAGATGCTCTGTTTGATGTCTCCCACCATAAAGAGAGAACCCGGTGACACAAAGAGGGACAGGAGGTACTCCTGTAGTTCATTGGTGTCTTGATACTCATCCACCAGCACAAAGGAAAACTTCTCTCGATATTGCTTGGCAATCTCTTCTTTCTCCATGGCTTCTAAGCTTAGCCGCTCTAAATCAGAGAAGCGAAGCTTGTTCTCTTCTCTTCTTTTCTGATAAAAATGCTCCCTGTAATCTAGGCTGAGCTGAATCAGAGCTGAAAGGTGTACATAGGATGCTTGGAGTTTTTCATAGAGCTCTTCAAAGTTCTGGCTTTCTTCCTTGCTAAATTCTCTAAAAAAATCTTTCCATTTGTCACGATTGAATTTGATCTCATCTTTGTGGAGTTCCTCTTTTACCGCTTTTCCCTGTGGAAAGCGAGCAAAGGCAATGTCTCCAAAACCTTCATAAGCAAGAAGCATTTCTTTTTCTTCCTGTAGAAAGGAAATCATCCTCTCTCCCATGGCAAGGGGAAGGGTTTTGGAAAAGAGCTGGAGGAAGTCCTCCTTCTTTTCCTTCAAACTAGAGGAGTAAAGCTCTTGCCAATACTGGCGGGAAGAGTAGATCTCTTCCATGTTCTTCAAATAATCCTGTGGTCTTGGTTTCTGAGAAAGGAAGTTTTCAATCTCTTCCACTATATGGCGTAGACCTAGGTCGCTACGACCACTGCCAAAGATCTCAAGGAGTTCATAAAAGAGCGGGTCTTTTCTTCCATAATATTCATCAAAGACTTCATCCAAGCTCTCAGCAGCTAAGATGGCAAGTTCACCCTCAGAAGCAACACGAAAGCCCGGGTCAAGACCTAGGGTATAGAAATGCTCTCTCAAAATGCTGCTACAAAATGCATGGATGGTAGAGATCTGAGCCCTGGGAAGTTTCTTCAACTCCCTTGCCATTTTTTCCCCCTGAGGACCTCTACTCTTTTCTAGCAGACTCCGTCTAATTTTTTCTTTCATGTCCTTGGCACTGGAATTGGTAAAGGTAATCACAAGGAATTCTTCCAATCCGTGACCTTCTTCTAAAAGGCTAAGAATGCGAGCTGTTAAAACAGCCGTCTTTCCCGATCCAGCTGCAGCAGAAACCAAGACATCTTTTCCACGGCTCTCAATGGCCTTCTGTTGATCAGCTGTCCACTTCACGGAGTACCTCCATAATCTCTGTCTTGCTTCGTTTTTCTATTTCATCATAACGCGCTCCCGGACCACGTGGATCAAAGCGACAGATGGCTTTGTAGTCACAGTACTGGCATGCAGGAAAGTCATCTTTTAGGGGAAGAATCTTCATGTCTCCGCCATAGATGCGATCTACATAGTGGTCTGCATAGCTACGGCTACGCTCAAGAAGAAGTTCAGCCTCTTTTGCGCTCAGAGCACTGGCTCCTCGATAAAATCTTCCATCTTTGGTCAAGCGCAGGGGAAGAATTCCCTCTCCTAGATCATGGTCTAGCTCTTCGGCAACCTTTTCATCGCCGATAAAGAGACCATCGTAGCGCAGCTGAGCGTCTCTGCTTTTGTTCTCATACCCAATGGGGTCATGTAATCTAAAGTAGAAGACTCCCGCAGGACGGCTATCTGGATGTTTGCTGGTAAAGCCATCGATGTAGAGCATCAATTGTAGATCGACACCCTGATACACACGGTTTAGGTCAAATTCCTTGCTTCCACTTTTATAGTCCACCACCATAAAGTGGTTATCCAGCATATCCACACGGTCCAAAATGCCCGTAAAACTAACACGACCCTGATCAATGTGGAATTTTTCCTCAAAGTAGACTGGCTTAAAGCTGCTTTTGTCCAAGCTCTTCATGAGATAAACCAGTAGATCCCCTAGGGTTTTTAGGCTTCGCGCTAACAGATACTGGCTGGATCTACTTTCAAGGAAGACCTTGTACTCTTCTTTCTCAAGAAGTTTTGGAATAAGAGTAGACATATAGGTTTCCAGGGTGTCAGGAGTGCATTCTCCATCTGTATAAGCTCTCATCACTTCTTCCATGACTTCATGGTAGAAATTACCTAGATCCAGTACATCCACTTTAAAGGGCTTTCGTTTCTTGGCCTTCAAGTCATAGTTCACATAGTACTGAAAGGGGCAACGTCTGAAGCTCTCTAATCTCGATACCGAAAGATAGAGCTTGGGATCTTTACGGGGTAAAGGTGGAAGCACAATGGGCTGGGTTAGTCCTTGGTACATGGAACGGATCTTTTCATCACTCAATCCCCTAATCTCTTCTTCACGCTCTTCGCGAAGAGCACTGAGTCCATAGCGAAAACTCATGGAAGGATGGAGTTCATAGTAGCCTTTAAGATATGCACTTCCTAGGGCACTACTGGTAAAGACATGGTCTTTTTCCATGGCTCGCTCAATAAAGAGTGAAGGAATCTTGCTCTTCCCCTCTAAATCCGCCAGGGCATAGCTGAAGAAATATCCTTCCTCTACTAGGCTAAGTGCAGTGAACTGATCCAGTCGGTCAAGTTCTTCTTTGTTCTCAAAGGTATCGTAAAAGCTGTATCCATGCTTTTTCAAATTGACTTTATCTTCGTCCTTGAGTAGCACCCCATCGGTGTATTCTCTGGGCAGGGCTCCGGCATTGAGGCCACAGAAATACACATACTTCACGGGGTCATGGGTACTCCTAAACAGAGTGGAGAGGCGGATGGTATCCATTGATGGGGGAATAATCCCTAAACTCATCCTCTTTAGTCCTGTCTCAAGAAGTTTGCTATAAGCAGCAAAACTGAGTTTTTCTTTAGGTCCGGTTTTGCTCAGCTGGGTCAGGAGTTCTACCATGGCCTCCCAAAGCTGATGCAAGAGTTGGGCTTCTTCCTCTTCTCCCCTTTCTTCATAGACCTTAGCTTCCTCTTCAAGACGCTGAGGAAAGTCTAGCTGGATAAGGAGTTCCCTTAGGATGCGTTCAAATTCTGTTGGTTCCTCTTTTTTCTTTAGGGCATCCTCATACTCTAACAGCACACCTAAGAAGTCTTGTCGTAATTCTTCCATGTCAGCATCTTCAAAGGGAGACTTAAAGGCCTTACCTCCTATACCTCGTGTAAAGCAGTAGTTCTCAAAACGATCCAGGTCTTCCCACTTTTTCTGAGTGACATAGCCCTTTAGAAAGCTGAGAACTTCTTCTCGTCTAAAGCCTTTTTGATAGAGCTTCAAAAGAGATAGCAGGGTACGGATCATGGGACTTTCTAAAAGCGGCCTTCGTCGGTCACTAAATAGAGGAAGCCCAAAACGCGTAAAGATATGGCGAAAGACAAAGTCATAGCTTTCCATATCGGTTACGATGATTTTGAAGTCATTGTAGTGAAGACTTGGGTCTTCTTTCATTTTCTTCAGTAGACTTAGGGCAACATATTCTGCTTCGGTATAGAGATCCTTGGCAGAAAAAATCTCCAAGGCAACAGGAGGTCCCTTTGGCACCTCGTCATAGAGCAGTTCACGAGCAAAGATGCTCTGGGGAGTCTCTGCTGTAGGATAATGGATCAGCTGTGTTGAATAATTCCTCTCTGCAATCTCCTTGGTCATGCGACTAGGCAGGAAGATATGATCTTCTTCATAACTGAGGACAAGATGGACCTCTGTATGGGCATTAATGCTATCGATCATACGCCAATCAAAATAATCAAAGACTTTGTAGCCTAGGATCCACACCTCTTTTGTTGAGTAGAGTCCATCATGGGGCTTTTCTTCAAAGAGTTCCAGGGCCTTTTCCAGATAGAAGCTTTCTTCCTCTAACTTCTCTTGATAGCCCTTATAGATCTTTGCCAGTTCTCCTAGCCCTTTCGAACCCTCATCTAACTCTTCTAGTACATCTGGATCCAGCCCCTCTCTGCGAAAGAGATCAAGGATCTGACCCAGTTCATCATAGAAGCCTTCTTTTTCATAACTTCCACCATAAAGAGGAAGTTCATCTTTCAGCTCCGTCACAACTTGACGTTGTAAGAGATAGTTGCCTACATCGCTAAGAAAGGTATCACAATCGTAGCGTTCCATAAGGCGACCTAGGATCCTTTGGAAACTGGTGACTTCATGAAAGAGTAAACCATTTAAGTCACAGGTTTCAATCAAGTCCTTCTCAAGATCCAAAGTGGCTTGTTCAGGGGTAATCAGGGTTGCCTCAGGAGAGGAAAGAATCCTGGTATATATCGCTCTTCGCTTTTCTTTGCTATCTCGTCCTAGATGAAGAATCATAGACTCTCCTTTCAATGATGTAGAGAAGTAGACTTCCTCCTATAAAAAGGAGGAGGAGAATGACCGTAAAGAGAAAGAAAAACTTCTGGGGTAAGAGGGCAATCAGATTGCTGTCTGCAGGAAACATCCAAAGATCATTGTCAAAAAAGATGCCATGCATCAGCACAAATGCCTTTTCAAAAAATAAACTGGCAATGCCTAAAAAACCAAGAAGTCCAAAGGAGCTCCCCAGCTGGTCTCGTAGGAGTCTTGTGTTAAAAAATCTAGATAACATGATGGACAAAACAAGCAGGGCAATGCTCCATAAAAAGATCCGGCGAAAGAGAAGACGAACTTCTGCCATATGGAAGACTTCCTGTGCCCCAAAGAAACTCTTTCCTTGGTTCTCAATCAGCAAATGATCAGAAAAACCATAGAGATAGTCCCGTATGGCTACATTGGATCGATCTATAAGTTCTCTAGAGAATTCCGTGGTCTCCTGCACAGCAGACAGATCTTGGACAAAGCTATAAAAGGCTGGTATGGCAGCCAAAAGAAGCATGAGTAAACAAAGAAAAGCTACACTGAAAAGCAGTGCAGGTAGGTATTTTTTCATGGGTAAAACCTCCATCCCTATTGTAACATAGAGGCTTCTAGAAAAGAGAAAAAGTCAGCCTAAGCTGACTTCTATTCACCAGTTTCTTCTTGGGTTTCTTCCTCTTGATAGTCTTCCTCATACTCTTCAGAAGAGTCTTCTTCACTCTGATCTGGAGATTCTTCCGCTTCCTCTGAAAGCATCTCCCTTGAAGGACCAATTTTGATTCTGGCCTTTTCTGCATAACGATAATAGTCGGTCTCGAAGATGAGATTAGAGTAGTAGAAATCCTTTTCTACTTTTTGAATCAAGGACTCAAGCTCTTCCTCCTCTATTCCCGTGGCCTCACCTGTCATGCTGTTATAGGAACCCTGTGGAGTAAGGAAACTTCCGTCTGCAAATTGGACATGGGGCTTACTTGGGCTAAAGACATCTCTTCCCATCATAAGTCTAGAGTCATACTGAAGTCCCATAAGATTAGACAGTGTGGGCAAGAGATCCACCACTGTGGAGAGCTTGCGCACTTTAACATCTTTAAGACCAGGGCTGTAGAAGATGATCTTGCTCTTGTAACGATCAAATCCCTCTACAGGTTTTCCTGCCAATTCTTCCATACTGCTTTGACGCAGTGCGTAGGGATAGTGATCTCCATGAACAACAAGAATGGTCTTCTCTAAGAGTTGCTTTTCTTGAAGCTCAGCCAACAATTTCTCCAGTGCTAGATCTAGCTCTACATGACATGCAAGATAGGCCTTGGCCTCTTCAGAAAATGGTAAGTGCTCCACTTTATCTTGATGCCGTATGCTCATGGCATTGTTCTTAAAGTCATAACCCATATGTCCACTGACGGTGAGATAGTAGATAGAAAAGGGCGATTGATCCATATAGAAGGGGAAGCTTTTTCTAAACATCTCTTCATCACTGGCGGGCCAAAGGTTTTCTAGCTCAAGTCCACGCCCAATGGCATAGAAGTTGTAGCCGAAGTTCTCATGGGTCTTGTCCCGTTGATAGTAGGTACTACTGTGATTATGGAAGGCGTCACTATGATAGCCTAGATTCTTTAACTGGTTACCCAGAGTATGAGGCAAATGATGATCTTTTGACTCTACCATACTCCAGATTCCTGGTACGGGATAAAGCCCCGTTAAGGCTGCATACTCGCCATCTGTGGTGCTCACACCCCATAGAGGGTTGTAGAAGTTTTCAAATTGTACACCCTCATTCATCAGTCTGTAGAGTGTAGGTGTTACATCCTCTCGCACAGCTAGATCGCTAAAGCTCTCAGCAATGACATAAATCAGATTGTAGCCTGAAAGTCTGCCTGTAAAGATGTTCTTTGATGTGGGCTCCTTACTAAGAAGATGAGAAGTAAGCTCTGCTAAGGCAGCATCTTCTTCACCTTCCAAAAGCTTTCCTAAGTCATAGGCAACATTGGCTTCCCTGCCTGGAATGACGCTGCTCTCAGGTGCAAAGTAGATTTCCTTATATGTGGGCACTACTTGTCTGGCTATTTCTCCATAGCCATTTCCCACCATGCCCAGTTCATGGACACTGACCCGAGGATCCACTTTACTAAAGATTAGATGACTGGTGTTTCTTTCCCCATAGGTAAATAGCCGTAGGCATGTCATTAAAACAAGTACGGAAAGCACAAAAAGAAGACCGTAATCGACAAAGCCGCCACGGGTTACCCAGGTCGCTATTTTGGAGACAAAGGGGAAAAGAATAAGGGGAAGAAATAGGAGAATCCATCTAGGATCTCTGATCATAAAATCAATCACCAGTTTATAAAAACTTGCTGCTTGACCACCGTGGAACATAGAATAAAGTGTAAAGTATGTCTTAAAGATTGCGTAGTAGACAAACTGTCCCACGAAAAAAGCCGTAAGCAGAAGTAGCCATATGCGAATCGCAATACGGGCAAAGCGCCAATTCATCAGATGCAGTAAACTCATAGTAAGCAGGACTAAAGCAAGACAAAAAAGGGCTGAAAAAAACAGGCCCATGCCTAAAAACTGTTCTCCCGACTGCCATCTGAGGATGATTTCCATGAAGAGTGTGCTTAAGAAAAGATAAGCAAGCAGTGCTTTCTCACTTCGCACAACTTCAAAGTAACCAAAGTACATAATTCCTCCTTGAGGTTCGCATTAGCCGCTCACCTCTTCTCTCTATAGTGTTTGGACATTTTTTCTATAGAGATTTCATTTTACAACAAAGTCTTCTTTATGGCAAGTTTTGCTTTATTTTCTAGGCTTTTATAACAATTCAAGGCTTAATTTGAGAGAAGATGCCTACCACCTTCAAGTGGCTTGCACCTTAGGGAGAGATTGTTATAATGAAGATAGAGTGATAGACAGATAACAATCTGTCGGGACAACGAAAGGAGAACTCTACATGAAGATTTTTGATCTGATGGAAGAACACGATTATGAACAATTGGTGTTCTGCCAAGACAAAGCGACAGGCCTCAAGGCGATCATCGCTATCCACGACACAACCCTAGGACCAGCATTAGGTGGAACGAGAATTTGGGACTATGAAACAGAAGAGGAAGCAATCATCGATGCACTTCGCTTAGCAAGGGGAATGACGCTGAAAAATTCTGCAGCAGGTCTTAATCTCGGTGGTGGTAAAACCGTGATTATGGGTGATCCCGAAAAGATTAAGAGTGAAGCTTTCTTTAGATCCTTCGGTCGTTATATTGAGGGACTCAGTGGCCGCTACATAACTGCAGAAGACATGAACAGTACAACCCAGGATATGGCATGGATCAATGACGAGACAGATTATGTTGTTGGACTAGAAGGAAAGAGTGGTAACCCATCTCCTGTAACTGCCTATGGTGTCTTTAGAGGTATTCAAGCAGCATGTAATGAAGTCTTTGGTAGTGATGATCTAAACGAAAAAGTGGTTGCTGTACAAGGTGCAGGAGCCGTAGGCTACACCGTATGTAAGCATCTTCATGAAGCAGGTGCAAAGCTTGTGATTACAGATATCCGTAAAGACAGTATTCAGCGCATCGTAGATGACTTTGGTGCAACAGCTGTTGAACCGGATGAAATCTATTCTGTTGAGTGTGATGTCTTTGCACCCTGTGCTATGGGAGCTATCCTCAATGACTTTACGATTGATAAACTAAACTGCAAAATCGTTGGTGGAAGTGCAAACAACCAACTTGCAGAAGACAAGCACGGAAAAATGCTAGAAGACCGTGGCATCCTCTATGTTCCTGACTTTGTCATCAACGGTGGTGGTGTCATCAACGTTTACGAAGAGCTCAAAGGATACAATGAGAAGCGCGCCCTCTCCCGTGCAGGTGCCATCTACGATACCTGCAAAAAAATCTTTGCCATCGCAAAAGAAGAAGGCATTACTACTGCCGAAGCAGCAGATCGTATGGCCAATCAACGCATTGAAAGTATGGCAAGAGTGAATTCACTTTATCTTGGTTAAGAACCAAAAGAAAGAACCAGAGATCATCATGGTCTCTGGTCCTTTTTTCATTATAATTCTTTTTCTTCCTGCTCTTTTTCAGCTTGTTCTTTTAAATGAAAACTCTTTGTTACAGCAGGACTTCGGAGAACGGCAATCTCAGGAATGTTGTTTCCAATGAGAGGTTTCGCATATTTAATAAAGGCTTCAGATACATAGTTGCCCTCTTCGTTCATAAACTCTCTTGGCATCACCTTACTTAAACGAGCAACACTTTCCACAGGTACAAGCTCATAATTGATGCGATAAGGAGGTATGCGTTTTAGTGCAACAGAACCAGAAAGTCCTTTAAAGGCAAGTTTTGCGGCTACTTCACCGGCTTCTCTGGCCTCTTTCGCATCGGTATCACTACGCACGCCAAGGAAGGAGCGCTGGAGGTAACCAAAAGTATCAGCACGTACACGGTCAATTTTCAGGCGTTTCTTTACATGCTCTGCTAACATATCGCCAAGAAGTCCATTACCAGAAAGTTGTACATTGCCGTGATCATCAACATCACTTTCCATCAGCTGTGTGATGACTGGCTTTCCCTCTTCATCAGCTAAGCCTTCACTAACAGCAATGGTGCAACGACCAAATTTGTTATAGACTTCTTCAACATCATCGAGGAATTTGCTGAGCTTAAAGGGAATCTCAGGAACATAGACAAGGTGTGGACCTTCATCTTCAGATTGCTGCGCGAGAGCTGCGGCCGCGGTAAGAAATCCTGCATGACGTCCCATGATAATCCCAATATAGATACCACCCATGGCCATGTTGTCTTTTTCTACACCACGGAAGGCCTGAAGAACATATCGTGCTGCAGAACCAAAACCTGGTGTATGATCATTTTCAAGAAGGTCATTGTCAATGGTTTTGGGAACATGCATGGCAACTAATTCATAATCTTCTTTTCGTGCAAAATCTTTGATGATGCGTACTGTCTCTGCAGAATCGTTCCCCCCAATATACATAAAGTAACGAACATCATGATGTCTCATTACTTCAAACATTCTCATCAGATACTCTTCATCGGGTTTAATTCTCGTACTTAAAAGAATGGATCCTGGAGTTTGAGCAATGCATTCTAGATTTTCTTCTGTTTCATAAGTAAGATCAACGAAGGTCTCCTCTGCAATCCCCTGAACACCATTGAGTGCTCCATAAACATGGGTTACATTTGGATTTCTTCTTGCCTCTTTAATAATGCCTACTAAAGACTCATTGATGACTGCTGTAGGACCACCACCTTGAGCAATAAGCATCTTTCCGATAAGTGCCATAGCCTTACCTTCCTTTCTACTCTATTTTTCAACTCTAGTGTAGCATAAGAAGAGCCTCTTTGCTAACTCAGGAAGTAGAAAACCCCCTAGGGAAAACTCCTAGGGGGTAGGCCTTAGTGTGATAGGCGACGTCGTCTTAAGATTAGTCCTAATCCAAGGAAGAGAGCTGCAAAGAAGGCTAAGCTTCCTCCATCTTCTCCCGTGGAGGGAAGTGCTGGTTTCTTCGGTGGATCTTTCGGTGGATCTTCCGGAGGAATCACGGTATTAATGACTGTGAGTCCATCACTTCCATAGGACACTTGATAGTTTTTATCGACCTGTACCTCTTCTACGGTATAGGTGTAGACTTTTCCTGTTTCATCCATCACTGGTAGGGCAGCAAACTTCACTTCTTGAACACTTCCTTTCTCAGTGTGAACAACCACTGGATCGAGGAAGGCTTGTCCATTTTGTAAGAGTTGCAAGGTGATGGTTTTGGGTCGTAGGCCGAGCTTATCTTCACTGTCCTTCCACTCTTTCTTAACCAGAACATCCTTTAGGATTAGCGTGTTTTCAATGAGACCCTCTTTGTAGCTGGTTTCATATGCTGCTACTGGATGTTCTTCAAAGGTATAGACATAAGCCGTACCTTTGCTATCAAGGAGAGGTAGATTAGTGAAGAGATGTTTCCATTCGTCTTTTTCACTTAAGACTACTGGTTCAAAGAGATTGTTGCCATTTTGTTTGAGTTGTACCTTAATCTCGCTAGGACGTAGTCCGTATTTGTTATCCATGTCTGCCCATTGTTTTGTAAGGGGGATATCGATAACATCGAGCTTATTGGTGATGAGATAACTACCTGTATCTGGATCAGTTGCATACTGGGGATCTTCATAGGCCACGACTTTTTCTTCAACAACCCTGTAGTTGTAGTCGTCTCCCTTGGCATCCTTGAGAGGTAGTTTCTCAAAGGTGTAGGTCCAGTTACCCTCTGCATCTGCTTTTACATAAACGGCATCCAGGAAGTCAACACCGTTTTGCTGCAGTTGTAGAGTGATTTCTTGAGGACGTAATCCATACTTATCTTCTTGGTCTTCCCACACTTTTTCAACAGGTACATCTACTTATTACGAAACGCGACGTCATAGATGGATGTTAGATTGTGTAAACCAGATAAATCCAACTCCCTGAGCTGATTGTCGGAAAAGGCCGTCTTTCCAATAGAGGTTAAATTTGGCAATTCTCCAAATTTCAGCTCTGTAATTCCAGATTTGGCAAATGCATTGGTTGGAATGGTGGTCAATGAAGTCAAAGGACTCAAGTCTAAAGAACCCAACGTTCCACTAGCATAAAAAGCACTATCACCAATTGACTTTAAGGAGGTTAGCTCTGAAAAGTCTAAACCAGTAAAATAATTATTACTGAATGCATTTGCGGTAATAGTCTCTAGACTACGAAGGCCCCTAAGATTGATCTCTTCAATCCCAGCGAAATTGAAAGCTCTGTATCCAATTTGCTTTAAATTTGGCATTCCACTTAGATCCACAGAAGCTATCCTAGCCCGAGCCGTGGAGGTACTCTTCTGGAATGCATTCTGATCAATCACTGTAAGTTCAGGATGGTAACTAAAGAGTAAATTGGCTAGATCATTATTGTTTTCAAATGCACTACGGCCTATTCTCCTAATTTCTCAGCGCCAGTTAAATCGACTGTAACAAGGGAGTTATTGGCGAAGGCGCTGTCATTGATTTGTCTTAGTGCACCGTTGGTTGTGAAGTCCAACTCCGTTATACGATTTCCAGCAAACGCAGAAGTATCAATAACCTCCAGTTGTGTTAGATTGCTTAAATCGAGATATTCTATACCGTTATTAGCGAAAACAGACGCACCTATTGTCTTTAATCCAGACATTTGTGAGAAGTCGGCTTCTTTAACTCCAGCACCGGAGAACGCACCATTTACAATGGCTACAATGATGTTTCCAGCATCATCTTTTTCTGGGAAAACAACAGGAAACACACCACCCAGAACCTTACCAGCTCCAGAATTCGTAAAACCAGTTATGGTGCTGGTTTCTCCCACAACAGAATAGGTGAAATCAGAGGCTGACCATTCTCCTTCTTCTATGCGCTCTGGATTAACAATGTAGTTCGCTTTAGAAGGGATCTGATTGGTCTCAGCTGGTGTCACCCAAATCACCACAAGATCATCATATTCAGGATGTCCTCCTGTAGTAGAAGATACGAGACTTGCTGGGAGTTCAATAAGTGATGGAGCATCATCGATAAAGATCTCCCGCATGTTAGTCAGGGAAAAAGCAGATCCTCACACTGTAGATAATTTTGGAAGATTACTCATCCTTACTTCGGTAAGGTTATAGTTTTTAGTAAACGCAGATGCCACTATGCTTACAAGTTCAGGTAGGTCCCTTAATTCTAACGATTGAATTGCTGATAATTCGAATGCTAGTTCTCCGATATTTTTCAATTGAGGAGCTCTACCATCTCGTGAAACAGGGAAGTAGATTTCCTCAAGTCCATAGGAACCTCTAAAAGCAGACAGTCCTATGGTCTCCAAATCGACCAACTGACTTAGATCGAGTACAGTAATCTTTGTAAAGGTGAAAGCAGTTTGCCCAATGCTTTTTAGTGGAATTGGGACAAATGTAATGCTTTGAATGTCCCTGTTAAAATTAAAAGCATCTTGTTCTATTCTTTGTAGAGAAACAAGGGGCGAAAAATCCAAAGCTATAAGACTATTATTACTAAAGGCAGCTCGTGAGATGGTCTCTAAGGACACGGCACCAGAAAAATTGATGCTCTCTAAAGCACCACGATTTGATGCACCATCTCTATTGGCAAAAGCATAAGATCCTATTTCTTTCAGGGCGGGTAATCCACTAAAATCAAGATGCTGCACTTTTTGACCATAAAATGCATATGATGCAATAATCCGAAGATTTGGTAATTGACCAAAATGAATCTCCGTAAATGGATTACCATTAAAAGAACTTGCTCCAATGATTTCCAAAGCAGTAAGCGGACTAAAATCAATGCTGGTTAAGCGATTATCTCTAAAGACATCCTGGCTAATATCTACAAGAGAGCTTGCACCTGAAAAATCAATACTTCCTATTTGATTTTGACGAAATGCCGAACCTTTGATTGATCGCAGGGAAGTTAAGCCCTGGAAAGATAGGTTTTTCAGTTGGTTGTAGGCAAAGGCCGAACTACCTATTTCCACCAAATTTGAAGCACTTGCAAAGTTCCGTATTTCTTTTTACTGCGTTGCATTAAAAGCATATGACCTAACCCCGAGAAGTCCTTTCATGTGAACAAAGTCAACACTATCAAGAACAAGGCTTTGGAATGCTCTATCTCCAACATATTTAATCTCGGGACGCTCACCCAAAGGACTAAAAGGAGGTAAAATCAAATGCTTTTGTCCAGCTGGCAGAGCACTAAGCTTCGCTTTACCTTGATCACTAAGTCCTGTAACGATGTCTTCATTATAGGTAAAATCTCCCAAGACCCAGCCGCCACCAATGGGATAAGTTATCCAATCTGTACCGACCATCACTTCTGGGATGTACTCCGTGGAATTACCAAATCGATCCTCGACAGAGTATTTAACACTGTAGGGTCCAGGTACAGTAAGATCAAGATCTCCTCGATCAATGACTATTTTGTCTGTGATGTCCTCGCCCAGCAGATCAGTGGCCTTCACAAAAGAACGCAGAAGTTCCTCAACGTCTTCTTCCTTTGTATCTACTGGAATTTCTGGTGATAGAATACGTTCAATCACCGGAGGAGTAGTGATTGGTAAATAGAGTAATTCAACCACATAAAGATCTGCATCAGGAGTAAAGAAGATCTCTTCTTGGATGACATAACCTGAAATCGGTTCTGGTTTTACAGAAACTTCTTCTCCAATAACGAAGATGTTGTTGATGTCACTCATGTCATCACCTACTGTTTTAGGTGAGCGCAGTTCCTTACCTGTGGTTTTATCGATGTAATGCAAGACAACACGAACAGCCCCTACAACATGGCCATAGGGACCAGGACTCTTTTCAAGTTTAGGAATCACTGTATTTTCGGTGTTTACTTTTACATAGGCACCGTTATCCGAAAAGACTCCAATACCAAATAAAGCAATTGAATTACCCAAACTTACTTCTCGAAGATTATTTTTCGAGAAAGCATAGTCATGAATTTCTTCAATTACTTGATTGGCGTTTAGTTCAATCAGTAGGTTGTCTGAAAAAGCCCCACGCTCAATGACCTTCAGATAAGTAGGGAAAGTGAAAGAAGTAAGTCTATTGTCTAGAAAAGCATACTCCCCAATTCTCTCCAAGGCGGAATCCACTGGGATATTTAGTTTTTCAAGGAGGTTGTTCGCAAAGGCCAAGTTATCAATGTGTTTAACATTTATTCCCAGTGTAACTTCTTTTAAGGAGTTGTTTTGGAATGCACTTTTGCCAATGGAGACCACGGGAACACCATCTATGGTATCAGGAATGGTTACAAGGTTTCCTGTCCCTGTCCAATCCGTAATGCGCAAGCCACCTTCTAATGGGATTGTCACAAAGTCGGTCTCCGCCGCTGTTTGGATGGGGGTTTCCTCTGGTTCTTCCAAAGTTGTTTCATTTGATTCTTCTGAGGGAGCTTCAACTTGCTCTTCAGGCACAGTTGGTTCCTCTGGAGTCTCCTCCACGGAAGGTTCTGGAGTTTCTTCCTGAAGAACTGGCTCTTCAGCGGGTTCAGTAACCTCCTCCAAGTCGACGACTGGCTCTTGTTCTTCAGGGAGTTCCTCTACCTCCTCAGTAACATCCAGTATTTGGCTACTTTCTTCGGTGGTGGTCACACTTTCCTCGGCAAAGGCCAAAATCCCAGGAGCTAGGCTCTGGAAGAATAAAACAAAAGTCAGGAATAGAGAAAGTAGAAATCTTCCCCTCTCTTTAAATCGATACATATTTCCTCCTACTAGAAAAAGAACTTTCACGCATGTTCATTTCGTTTTATCGGCAGTAAAGTTCAAGCTCGTTACTTGTATTTTATTGGTCGCGAGAACCGCCATTCCTTCATTATCGTGCATGGCGGCAGTGATGATTGCTTTATGGGTTGATTGTTCGACAAAGGAACAAATGAATATTTGTAAAGAAACATCTCTATGAATAGCAAATTCTATTCACTCTATAAATGTATTTCTCTTATGTTAATAATTTTATCATATATTGTATCATCATACAATCGGTTAGCCATATCTATTACACTGTAAAATATAAATATATCTGTTATTATAAAAACTAACTTCAAAAGGAGCTGTTATTCTCCCGAGGCACTACCTTGTTGTTACTTTTGTGCCATATTAGGATGGTATGTAGTCAGAACTCTGTCTTTTTTAGAGGTGGAACAGGAAAGTCCATATCCTTAGATTCCTTCATTGAGTTTTTCAAGCAAAACCTGTAAAATGCCTTTAGGAGGAAGTCATGAAAGTATTTAAGTTATGGACCCAAATGACAGAAAGTCTAAACCAAACACAAGCTGCTGCTTTTTGGCAAGACTATCTACAAACTGAAGAAGCAATCTATGACCAATTGCTACAAAAAAAAGATCCTCATGTTCAAGGAAAACTAGCAGATCTAGCAAAAGAGTTTAGCGTAGAACCGACCATCTTTGCAGGTTTTCTTGATGGTATTAATGAATCCATTGATCCCGTGCTTGAGCTAGAGGAACTGGAAGATACAACAGAGTTAGATTTCACTATCGACTATGAGAAACTGTACTACAACATGCAAGAAGCAAAAGCAAAATGGCTTTATGATCTACCTATCTGGGAAGAACTCTTAACACAAGAACAACGCAATGCTCAGCGCAAAAAATTCCTAGACGCCCATACGAGAAGGGTTGAAAAAGTAGGACGCAATGAGCCTTGTCCTTGTGGTAGTGGAAAAAAATATAAACACTGTTGTCTAAATAAAGAGTAGTCAGCTACTCTTTTTTGGAGGAATAATCATGAACTTATCTGACATACAAAAGAAAGAAGCTCTGGATCTATTAAAAACACTCGTGAAGATTCCAAGTCCTTATTTTCAAGAAGAAGAAATTATGAACTATGTTGAGAATCTCTGTGGTTCCATGAATCTCCCCATCGAAAGACAAGACTATTCTTTTTCCCCACTAGACTTTTCCGGCATCAATCTCCATGGAAAGTTAGAGGGCGGATCTGGCCCTACCCTTTATCTAGGTGGTCATTTAGATACAGTACAGCTAGCATCAGGATGGACTAAACCTCCCTTCAAAGCCACTTTAGAAGGGAATCGACTCTATGGTACTGGTGTCCTTGATATGAAAGCTGGTTGTGCTGCTATTCTTCTAGCACTGAAGTATTTTAGGGGGACATATCCAGACTTCAAGGGAAAAGTCCTTTATCACTTTGCGTCGGTAGAAGAAGGACCCTATGGACTCGGCACCACCTTCTACCTGAAAGATGTACTCAAGGAAGAGGTCGATTT
>CAMFGQ010000001.1 GCA_945950065.1 uncultured Clostridia bacterium | reverse complement strand
GCTCCCGCAAAAACCCACGCATCTTCTCTTGAGGTGCCCTATTATCATACCCCATATGAAGGGGTGGGTCAAGGAGTTTTTGAAGGTTTTTTTGACAAAAAAATTGTCATAAATCTAGTCGATCTCTCGCACCTGATCGGGGGTTAAATGATAGACCATATCCTTTCTCTCAATCACGATGTCCACCTTTTGTTTCAATGCCTCATCAGCCATAATGTGCTGGTAAAGTCGTTTATTGGGGTTCATCGCAATAGGATGTCCCGTCATGGAGAGCAAGGTTAGATCTCCTGAGGTGTCTCCATAGGAATAGGACTCAGAAAGGTCAATATCATAGGTACGAACTAAATCCTTCAGAGAGAGTAGTTTACTATCATAATCCCACATGGGAATC
This sequence comes from uncultured Clostridia bacterium, assembly GCA_945950065.1. Taxonomy (GTDB): domain Bacteria; phylum Bacillota; class Clostridia; order Peptostreptococcales; family Acidaminobacteraceae; genus DTU036. The sequence goes on along the minus strand of CAMFGQ010000001.1, from coordinate 41,939 downwards.
ACTTCACCTGTAAACTTTCCATCCTTCATCACATAGGTGCTGGCCTTATAGTCCTTTGCACCATATTTCTCCGACATACGTGAAACAAGAAAATCCGGGCTACCAGAAATAAAGAAGACACCATGGCCCTGATCTTGATGCCATCGTAATCTTTCCCTGGTGTAGACATAGGTCTTTTCCCAGTTAATCTCAATGACTTGATCCGATATAAAATCAATCACGCTTTGATCAATTCCTTCCAACGAATTCTTGAAAGCTTGGGATACCTCTACAAGATATTCCTCATAGTCCCCTTTCCTCTGTGACCATTTATTGAAAGGATTCCGTACTTCTTCAATCCATACAGAAATATCAATCACCTCATATTTGATGAGTTTCTTAAAATGTTCTACAAGTAATGAGTTGCGAAAGAGCGTACCATCGATGTCAAAAAATGCTGCTTTCATAGTTGACCTCCTTCTAGGATCATTATTATAACATGAATCAGTCAGATAACTATGCTAAACTATCTTGTGTAGGAGGTTAAAATGAAAAAAATGATCGAAGAATTACAAGAACTGCTTTCCATCCCCAGCCCCATCGGCTATACAGATGAAGCAGTAGACTATTTGAAGAAAGCCTTTGAGGAATTAGATTATCCCATCACTGATTTAAAGAAGGGTTCATTCTATGCCACCATTCCTGGAAAAGTAGAGGAAGGACTCCTCTTAGGTGCCCATGTAGATACACTAGGGGCCATGGTGCGTGAACTAAAGAGTAACGGAAGAATCAAAGCCATACCACTGGGTGGCATGCCCTGGTCAGGAGTAGAGGGAGAAAATCTCCAGATACACACCCGTGATAAGAAACGCTATACAGGAACTCTAATGCCCATCAAAAGCAGCGTACACATTCATGGTGATGATGTGCGCAAGCTAGAACGAACGACTGATTCTGTAGAAATTCGCATCGATGAAGACGTAAGTTCAAAGGAAGATTTAGAAAAGCTTGGCATTTCCATTGGAGATATTGTGTCTTTCTCACCAAGAACCCAGCTTACCGACAGTGGCTACATCAAGAGCCGCTATCTGGATGATAAGTCTTGCTGCATCATTCTTCTCCATTTAGCTAGAAGAATCAAAGAGGAAGGAATTACACCCAGAAAAACACTACATCTTTACTTTAGTATCTATGAAGAACTTGGACATGGCCTCTATGGTATCCCCGAGAAGGTTGATGAACTTATCAGTGTGGACATCGGCTGTGTTGGAGAAGGACAAAGTTCAACCGAGAAAACAGTCACCATCTTTGCTAAAGATGGAAAATCTCCCTATGACTATAACTTGGTCACACAGCTTACTTCTCTTGCAAAAGAAAAAGAGATCCCCTACGTCATCGATGTCATTGAATTTTATGGCTCCGATGCAACAGCCGCACTAAGTCAAGGAAGAGATCTTCGCGTTGCCTGTTTAGGTCCTGGTGTTGAAAGTACCCATCACTATGAGCGAACACATGAAGATGCTCTAAAGGCTACCATGGATCTCTTACACGCATTTATACAATAGAAGGACTATAAGGAAGGGTCTGAGGGAATTCTTAACCTTGGACCTGCTATCAGAGTGGAGACAATTTGTCTCTACTCTTTTTTTAACTACAAGCTTCCTATGTTTATCCCTCTCAAGAGCAAAATCCAATTGCTCCCCCTATAGCGATATAGTATACTAGCAATATGTAATAAACTATGAAGTTTAGAGAGGAGGTAAGTCAAGTCCAATAATTGGTGTAAATTCCATTCAGCTCATGTAAGACAGTGATGCTAACTGTTACAGTAAGCGCACATCAAGCAGCTTTTCTGACTTCATCCAGCTGTTCGAGCGATGCTTCCTGCTGAAGGTATTCTGTCATGTCTAACCATTTACGGCTGCTTTGCCAATGCTCACTCTGTTCGCAAAGTAGTGCTCCAAGGAGGCGAATCACGGACTCTTGGTTGGGAAAGATGCGGATCACTCGTTCGCGCCGCCGGAGCTCTTGATTCAGTCGCTCCAAGGCATTGGTGGTTCGAAGCCGTCGACGATATTTGGACGGCAGGTTTAAGACCGCCGTTGCATCGTCAAATCCTTCTTCGAGCGTTCTCATCGACTTGGGTGCTTGGTCGCTGTAAGTCTCTAAGATGCGATGTAAGTGCTCTCTTGCGGTCTTCTGATCCTTGCTGGCCCAAAGTTCTCGCAAATCCTCTTTCAGCTGGGGTTTTTGTTTTGACGGACAGACCTCCATGATGTTACGCATGAAGTGCACCTGACAGCGCTGCCAAGTGGAGCCTATAAAGACTTGATGTAAGGCGCTCACTAACCCCTTATGGCTGTCACTGATGGCGTACTGGACCTGGCGTAGCCCACGTGCGGCCAAACTCTCAAAAAAGAGCTTCCAGCCGATTTCGGTTTCGCTATCCCAAAGGTCAAATCCTAAGACTTCGCGATAGCCTTCTTCATTCACGCCGATGGCAATCATCAAGGCTTTGCTTTGGACACGGCCATCTTCACGGACTTTGAGGTACATCGCATCAACCATGATGAAGGGGTACTGCTTTGGGAGGGGTCGATTCCGGAAGATCTCAACCGCGTCATCCAACCCTTTGCAGAGCATAGAAACCGTTGATTTACTAAAGCTGGTGCCGCAAAGCTGCTCAGTAATTTGAGTGACTTTTCTTGTCGAGACACCCTGTAGCACCATCTCCATCATGGCCAAGAGTAGCGCTTGTTCGGAACGCTGATAGTGATGAAACAACTTATGAGAGAATTCGCCGTTTCGCAAGCGAGGGACATCCAGTGTAATCGTGCCGATCCGCGTGTTGAGCGTTCGCTCGCGCGAACCATTGCGATAGGCTTGGCGTTCGTCGTTTCGCTCATATTTACCGGCTCCAATGGTTTCCGTGAGCATCGCTTGCAAAAATTGATTTAAGATGGCTTCTAACAATGGCACCATCACTTCTGGGGCTTGACCAAGAAATAAACCTTTGACGACTTCAGAGTCTAGTGTAAAATTGAGTTGAGCCATTTTCCCCTCCATATAGATGAATGTTTTGGTTAACACTATCTTACACGAAAGGGGTAAATGGTTCACCTTTGTCTACCGAATGACCATTTCTCAATTTACACCATTATATGGGCTCTATCAGGAGGTAAAGGTTTCGTCGTCTTAACATCTTAATTATTTGGGAGGAAAAATGAACGAACAACAATCACAACCAAGAAAAGCATATTTATGGGAAGCAATTATTTCTTTTGGCTTTTTAATCGCAGTGATGGCAATTGGTATCGCTAAATACGAAGTGGATCCCCATATCCCAATGCTCGTGGGAACCATCTTCGCCGCCATCATGGCTCTGAAGATTGGTTACTCTTGGGACAGAATTGAAAAATCCATGTTCCATGGTATCTATCAAGCTCTACAAGCAATTATTATCCTAGCTATTATAGGGGTGCTCATTGGCGTGTGGATTCTAGCAGGTGTGGTCCCCAGTATGATTTACTATGGACTTGGAATTCTTCGTCCAAGCATTTTCTTAGTTGCATCGGTGATCATCGCCTCCATTACTTCCCTTGCCACCGGCACAAGTTGGGGAACAGTGGGTACCATCGGTATTGCACTGATGGGAATCGCAGCGGGTCTTGGTATACCTCTTCCTATGGCTGCTGGAGCAATCATCTCAGGCGCTTATTTTGGAGACAAACTCTCTCCCCTTTCTGACACCACAAACCTGGCACCAGCCGTTGCTGGAACAGACGTATTTACTCATGTGAAGTTTATGCTCAAGAGCACCATAGTCGTTTACATCATCACCCTAGGGTTTTTCCTTTTCCTCGGATTCAAATATGGTCAAGCAGGCGCAGATCTGTCAGCCATCAACACAATCCGTGATGGACTCTCCAGTAACATCAAAATCTCTCCCCTACTTCTACTCCCTCCACTCGCAGTTATCCTCTCCATTGCATTAAAAGTACCTGCCATCCCAGGAATTACCATCGGTATCATCCTTGGCGTGGTAGAGGCGTTTTTAATTCAAGGAGTAGATTTAGGACAGATTCTAAACGCTGCTTACTCAGGCTTTGAAAGTGCAACAGGAATTGTCGAAATAGATGAACTGCTCACTGCAGGTGGATTAGAAAACATGATGTTTTCCATCTCTCTCACCATCCTGGCCATGATGTTTGGTGGAATCATGGAAGAAACGGGTCAGCTGGAAGCCATCGTAAAGGTTATCCTACGCTTTGTAAAAGGAGCTGCTGGACTGATTACAGCCACTGTCTTTACCTGTATCCTCAGTAACTCCACCATGCCAGAACAGTACATTGCCATTGTTGTTCCCGGAAGAATGTTTGCACCAGCATACAAAGAGAAGGGTTTCCACCCCAAAATGCTCTCCAATGCACTGGAAAGTGCTGGTACGGTTACCTCTGCTCTGATTCCTTGGAATACCTGCGGAGTGTTTATGTCCACCACCTTAGGGGTGTCGGTTGGCGCATACTTTAAATTTGCCATCTTCAATTACCTTATGCCACTTGCCGCCATTCTTCTAGCACTTCCTGGTATCACCGTTGCCCTGGCAAAGGATGATCCAGGGACCATTATTGACTCCAACCTCTAGTCCTAAATGGTAAAAGACCGACGCAGATGCATCGGTCTTTTTTCATTACATGAGATAAGCTTGTAAAGCAAGTTAAATAATGAGTAATCCAAGGGAGATAATAATCCCCGTATAGAGCAACACCATGAGACAGTATCCCATAATGTCCTTAGCTCCTAGTCCTGCAACCCCTAGAGCTGGAAGTGCCCAGAAGGGTTGAATCATGTTGGTCCAAGCATCACCCCAAGCAATGGCTACAGCGGTTTTTGCAGGATCAACACCTAGAGCTACAGATGCAGGCATCATGATAGGCCCTTGCACCGCCCATTGTCCCCCACCAGATGGAACGAAGAAGTTTACAATTCCTGCACTCCAGAATGTAAAGAGTGGGAAGGTTCTCTGGGTGGAGATGCTAACAAAACCTTGGGAAATCACACCAGCTAAGGTAACACCTTCAGCATTGGCACCAGTCATCATACCCATGATTCCTGCATAGAAGGGGAACTGAAGGATAACGCCACCAGCTCCACGTACAGCATCATTAATGGCACGAACGTAGTTGATAGGGGTTTTATGGAAAGCAATACCAAGAATAAGGAAAATAAGGTTAACAATGTTCAAGCTTAGGTTTCCAAATCCATTTGTGTAAAAATGATAACCCAGATAAACTACACCTATGACGACAATAAAACCAGAAAGCAAGATGGAATTCTCTTGTTTTTCAGCAAGGGTTGTGTCTTTGGTTTTGACATAAACAATTTCTTCAGGTTCAACCAGTGCCTTAGGATCAACCGTAACAACCTTATCTTTGTCAGGGTGCATAGCACGGTTAACAAAGGGAAGAGTCAGAATGATAATCCATACCACAGCTAAGTTCCAAGGTGAGAATAGTGTTTTTGAAACCGGAATAAGTTCAGTAATTTGTCCTTGGGAGAAGGTTGTCAGTTGTTCTAAGTCAGAAGCTACTTGAAGAGGAATGGAACCACTGATTCCGTTATGCCACACGACAAAGCCAGAGTAGGCAGCGGCGATCAGTAGGCGATAGTCAACGCCCTTAACGGTTCGTGCAAGTTCTTTTGCTAAAAGCGCTCCAACAATCAGACCAAATCCCCAGTTAATCCAGCATGCAATACCGGAAACAAAGGTAACAATCATAATGGCTTGAAGTGGTGTTTTAGCAAGTTTAGCAATGTTCTTCAAGAAGTTTTTAATGGGTCGTGATGTCGCAAAGGCATTACCTAATACAAGAACCAAAGCCATCTGCATGGAGAAGGCTAAGAGCCCCCATACACCATTACCCCAGTGAAGTACCATGGCTAGAGGTCCTTGACCTGTTGCAATCATGGCAAGAAAAAAGGCTACTATTGTCAGCACCACACAAAAAATAAATGCGTCTGGCAGTAGGCGCTCTACCATACGAACACTAGCGTTCGTAAGTCGTTTAAACATGTTTCCCTCCTTTGAAATCTACATGTTTTGTTTCTACATCCTTTCCTCTTGAGATCCATCCAAAAAAACTCATTTCAAGGGATGATTCCCTATTGGCGAGAATGAAAGAACATATATGTCTCATGTAATTACATCTTTATTCTAGACCTTCGCCTATTTCTTGTCAATAAAAAAGGCCCCTTGAGGGGAGCCTCTTAACGCTTGGAGAATTGTGGAGATTTTCTCGCTTTTTTGAAGCCGTATTTTTTACGTTCCTTCATACGAGGATCTCTTGTCAAATATCCTGCACTCTTCAGTTTTGCTTTATTGTCTTCACTTGCTTTCACAAGTGCACGGCTGATGCCATGACGGATTGCACCGGTTTGACCAGTAAAGCCACCACCATGTACATTGACAAAAACATCAAATGCTCCAAGATTACCTGTAATCTCTAATGGTCTTTTAATTTCTTGAATTTGAATTTCAAGATTAAAGTACTCATCTACAGGACGCTTGTTTACAACGATTTCACCTGTTCCCGGAACAAGACGTACACGGGCAACAGATTTTTTTCTTCTACCTGTTCCTTGAAATTGATTAGCCATCTTTCCTCCTATAGATCCAGTGCTTCGGGTTGTTGTGCTGCATGGGGATGATCAGGGCCAGCAAAAACACGAAGTTTTGTCAGCATTTGTCTTCCCAATGAATTGTGAGGTAGCATACCTTTCACAGCACGCATGATGACTTTTTCAGGTTGACGGGTGATCATTTCCTGGAAGTTTCTTTCTTTTAATCCACCCATATAGCCTGTATGCCATCTGTACATTTTGTCTTGACGTTTATTCCCGGTTACATGCACCTTCTCAGCGTTAATAACGATCACGTAGTCACCGGTATCAACATGAGGTGTATAGATGGGTTTGTGTTTACCGCGAAGAATTCTGGCAAGTTCAGATGCCAATCTTCCTAATGTTTTGCCTTCAGCGTCGACCACGTACCATTTACGTTCAACTTCTGCTGGCTTTGCTACAAATGTTTTCATAGAATATCCTCCCTATTTTGTGGGGGCAGGGAAAATTGATTACCATGACTATTCTATAGGAGCACTACAGGCATGTCAAGGGATTTCCCTTTATTTTAAAGGTTTATTTCACTGTTTTTGAGTGCAGTGAGATAAGCAGTTCTTTCCTCTTCATCATAAAAGACTTTTTCTAGGTAAAGCCCCTGTGCAGGAGCAACTTTTCTTGTATAGCGACGATCTCTCTCTTCCAAAATTCCTTGGGTCATCTCAGGACTGATTCTGCCATAACCTACTTCAAGAAGATAGGCGACCATAATCCGCACCATTTTGTAGAGAAAGCCATCTCCAACAAAGACCAAGTCAAACCCATCCTCAGTTTTCTCTATAGCTATGCGATAGATCTGGCGAAGGGTACTCCCCTCTTCTTTTCGACGATTGGAGAAGTTAAAGAAGTCTTTTTTTCCTTCGAGAAGACCAGCAGCTTGCTTGATCTTAGCAAGATCAATCTCTTTCTCTAGATATAGTCTATAAGGTCGTAGAAAGACATCCTTTTTTCGCGTAAAGCGATAGCGATAGACTTTTGCCAGAGCATCATAGCGGGGATGAAACTCGTCTTCTACCTGCTTTACCTCCAGTACCTGAATGTCTTCTGGTAGTAAACGATTCAGTGCATAGAGGAGACGCTCTTCCTGAAGAAGTGGCTCTGCCTTAAAGCTCACAACCTGGCCTAGGGCATGAACACCTGTATCGGTTCGCCCCGATGCATGGATCCGTATTTCTTCCTTAAACAACAGGGAAAGGACTGTTTCCATTTCTCCCTGTACAGTTCTTTCCTCGGTTTGAATCTGGTATCCACAGAAGTTTCTACCATCATAGGCCAGCCTTAAGCAATAATTCGTGGTAGCCACAGGATTCCCCCAAAGAAGACTAGAAAGATCACCATAGCAAAGGCATCTCTTTTCTCATAGCATAGTTCACGATAACGGGTTCTCCCTTCCCCACCATGATAACAACGGGCTTCCATGGCATCGGCAAGTTCCCTTGCACGGAGAATGGAAGATAAAAAGAGAGGAACAAGGATGGGTACCAAGGCTCTGGCTCTTGAGAGGAGATTCCCACTCTCAAAGTCAGCCCCTCTTGCCATCTGCGCCTTCATGATTTTGTCGGTTTCTTTTGTTAATGTCGGGATAAAGCGCAACGCAATTCCCATCATCATGGACATCTCATGAACAGGAAAGCCAAGTCTTTTTAAAGGAGTAAAGAGGACTTCCATGGCATAGGTTAATTCAATCGGACTTGTTGTCAGGGTCATGAGAGAACTTCCCATAATCAGGAGAAAGAGCCGAAACATCATCAGAAGTGCTAGACGCAAACCTTCTCGTGTAATGGATAGCTTCCAGAAACTCCAAATCACTTCACCCGGGGTAAGAAAGAGATTCATCACAAAGGCAAAAATCAGTATAAAGAGAATGGGTTTAATCCCTCGCAGAATAAAGCGCTGAGGCACCTTGGATAGCCATACCACAATCCCAAGACCCAAAAGCAGTAGACCATATTGATAGAACTCCTTAAAGAGAAAAATCAGCACAATATACATAAAGGTCATCAAGAACTTTGTTCTTGGGTCCAGGCGATGGATTGGAGAATCAATGGGATAATATTGTCCCAAAGTCATGTCTTTAAGCATCCTCACCCTCCAACAGTACTTTAAGTGCATCCTCAAGCCTAAAGTAATTGCTCTTATAGACACAACCTTTTTCCCTCATACGGGCAAAAAAGCGTGCCAGTACAGGAAGATCAAGTCCAACGGAGGTTAGGAACTCTTCTTCTTCAAAGGCCTGATCAACAGGCTTATCCAAGACAAGCTTCCCTGCAGATAAGACAAGGATGCGATCAGCAATCTTCGATACTTCCTCCATGGAGTGAGAGATAAAGATAAGGGTCATATCATTGCCTTTAAGATTCATCAGTTGCTTTAAGAGCTGTTCGCGACCAGCAGGATCCAGTCCTGCAGTAGGCTCATCCAACATGAGAATTTTTGGCTTCATGGCTAGAACACCCGCTATAGCAGCACGACGTTTTTCGCCACCACTGAGTTCAAAGGGTGATTTCTCACAATAGCTCTCATCAAGCCCCACAAGGTCCATGGCCTCTTTCACACGCTGATTGACCTCTTCTTCACTGAGGCCTTGGTTCTTGGGTCCAAAGGCAATGTCCTTGGCCACGGTTTCTTCAAAGAGTTGGTACTCAGGATACTGGAACACAAGCCCCACTTCCTTGCGCAGATCAGTTAGATTCTTGGAGTCCTTTGTAATGGTATAACCAGCAATCTCAATGGAGCCTTCATCAGGCTTTAACAGTCCATTGATCAGCTGTAACAGCGTGGACTTACCACTACCCGTATGTCCGATGAGACCCACGGCCTCTCCCTTTTCGATCCTAAAACTAATGTCATTTAGCGCCCTGGTTTCATAGGGCGAATCGGGACTGTAGATATAGGATACATTTTCAAGAATTAAGGACATAGCTGCCTCACTAAATCTTCTTCGGTAAACACAGGAAATTCAATGTCCCTACCTGCTTTTTTTAGTTCCATGGCAAGTTCAATAATTTCTGGTACTTTCAGATCGTAACTCTTTAATAGCTCCATATGGGTAAAGATTTCAGCTGGTGTATTGTCTAAAACAAGTTTACCCTGCTCCATAACCAGTACACGCTCTGCTTGGAGGACTTCCTCCATAAAATGCGTAATCAGTACAATGGTGATGCCCTTTTCATGGAGGGTCTTGATGGTTTCTAACACTTCCTTACGTCCACTGGGGTCAAGCATGGAGGTTGATTCATCAAAAATGATGATTTCCGGCTCCATGGCAAGAATTCCAGCAATGGCAATCCGCTGCTTTTGTCCACCACTGAGCATATGAGGAGGTCTGTGACGATACTCTTCCATGCCTACAATGGACAGGACTTTCTCAATGCGTTCTCCGATCTCTTCTCGCGGAATTCCCAGATTCTCTGGGCCAAAAGCAATATCCTCTTCAACGATGGTTGCAACCAGTTGATTGTCGGGATTTTGGAAAACCATTCCTGCGGTTTTTCGAATGGATAGGAGTTTATCAGGATCTTTGGTGTTCATGCCAGCAACCAAAACATCACCTTGACTAGGCAGATACAGGGCATTGATCAGCCTAGCTAAGGTGGATTTACCAGAACCATTGTGACCAATAACGGCGACAAAGCTTCCTTTTTCTATGGTGAAACTCACATCATCAATTGCAGGATCTTGCTCTTCATCGTAGGAAAAGCTAAGGTTCTTACAGGTGATCATTTTTCTCTCCTAGCAAGAAAAAGGGACAATGTCCCTTTTTAAACCAGCTCAATCTTGGCCATAAGAGAAGCATCTCCTCTTCGGTAACCAAGTTTGTATACTCTTGTATATCCGCCACTACGCTCTTCGTATTTTGGAGCAATAGTTTGAAAGAGCTCCGTCACAACACCCTTATCCATCAAAAAGGATACGGCTTGACGCTGTGCATGGAGGTCACCGCGTTTTCCAAGACTAATCATCTTTTCTACGCTGCGCTGGATTTCTTTGGCTTTTGCATGAGTGGTAATAATACTTCCGTTACGCAGAAGATCTGCAGTCATGTTGCGAAGCATCATTTGACGATGCGCAGAGCTTCTACCCAGCTTTCTGTAACCAGACATAGGCAGTCTCCTTTCTTCTATTCTTCTTTTTCTTTAAGAGAAATGCCAATTTCTTCAAGCTTCTCTTTGATTTCAGCAAGGGACTTCTTACCGAGATTACGATACTTCATCAGATCTTCTTCGGTTTTATCCATTAGCTCTTCAATGGTATTCACACCGGCTCTCTTTAAAGCATTACTGCTTCGTTTAGAGAGCTCAAGTTCTTCAATGACCATTTCAAGAACTCTCTCTTTTTTTTCAATCTCTCGCTTATAGAGGATCTCCATGGATCCAACATCTTCTGTTAATTGAATATAGAGGGCTAAATGATCATTTAGGACTTTAGCTGCCATGCTGATGGCTTCTTCCGGTTTGATGGAACCATCAGTGCGAATTTCTTGAATCAACTTATCGTAATCGGTACTTTTACCAACACGAGTAGGCTCGACACGGAAGTTTGCACTCTTTACTGGTGAGAAGATGGAATCCACTGCAATCACATGAAGGGTTTCTTCTAGGTCTTGCTTGTTCTCTTCTGCAGAAACATAGCCACGGCCTTTTGTCAGGCGCATTTCCATGTAGAAAGGCTTGTTCTCAGATAGCGTTGCAATATGCAAATCTGGATTGATAATCTCAACATCGGCATCAGCGATGATATCACCTGCAGTGATTTCTTGAGCTTTGTCAAGATCAATGCGTAGGGTCTTTTCTTCATCATCAGAATTGATAACAGCTACAAGCTCTTTGATATTCAGGATAATGTCCACAACGTCTTCTTTAACACCATCAATGGTGCTGAATTCATGAAGAATGTCGTCGAACTTGACCCATTTAACCGCACAGCCAGGCAGTGAAGAAAGCATAATTCTTCTTAGGCTATTGCCTAATGTCTGTCCGTAACCGCGCTCTAAGGGCTCTACAGTAAGAACAAGGAAGTTTTCTTTCTCATTAAATTCTGTAAAGGTCAAGTTAGGTTTTTCAATTTCTATCATGTGGTCCCTCCTATCAAGGATTAGCGTGAGTAGAACTCAGTGATCATATGCTCTTCAATAGGATAGTCAATATGCTCTCTCGTAGGTAGACTTAGGATTTTTCCTGTGAAGTTCTCGCGATCAACTTCTAGCCAATCTTGTACACCTGTGAAGGTTTCAGCAAGTGCTTTGAACTTAGGAGACTTTCTACTTCTCTCTTTCACAGAGATCACATCGCCTTCTTTTAGAAGTTGTGAAGGAATGTCAACCTTTTTGCCATTGACACGGAAGTGTCCATGGACAACCAGTTGTCTTGCTTCACGACGTGTACTGGCAAATCCCATACGATAGACTACATTATCAAAGCGACGCTCTAGAAGTTGTAATAGGTTTTCACCAGCAACCCCTGGCATCTTTTCAGCACGGTGGAAGAGAAGTTTGAATTGTTTCTCTTGCATACCGTAAATAAATTTAGCTTTTTGCTTTTCACGTAACTGAAGACCATACTGGCTTAGTTTACGTGTTGTTTGCATAGAGGTACGTTTTGATTTTTTATTGATACCAACGACTTGAGGCTCAAGCTCAAGACGACGGCAGCGTTTTAGAATAGGTCCTCTTTCTCTAGCCATGTCCCCTCCTATACTCTTCTTCTCTTAGGTGGTCTACATCCATTATGGGGAATGGGTGTGACATCGTTAATGCTATAAATTTCCAGTCCAGCTGCTTGTAATGCACGAATCGCAGCGTCGCGTCCGGAACCAGGTCCTTTCACATAGACTTGTACGGATTTCAGTCCGTGTTCCATAGCAGCTTGAGCAGCTGTTTCAGCAGCTTGTTGAGCAGCAAAAGGAGTGGACTTTCTTGATCCGCGGAAACCTAGGGCACCAGCACTACTCCAAGATAGAGCATTGCCTCGAAGGTCGGTCAGGGTAACAATGGTATTGTTAAAGGTGGCCTGAATATGAGCTTGACCACGATCTACATTTTTCTTTTCTCTACGGCGACGACCTCTTAGGCCTTTACCGCCTTTGGCACCTTTGGCACCTTTTTTAGCTGTAGCCATGTTACCTCCTTATTTTTTCTTCTTCGCCATGGTCTTTTTAGGACCTTTGCGGGTTCTTGCATTGGTTTGGGTACGTTGTCCCCTTACCGGTAGATTTCTTCTGTGACGGATACCTCTTAAGCATCCAATCTCTTGAAGACGTTTAATATTCATAGAAACTTCACGTCGAAGGTCTCCTTCAACAGTGAGGTGTTGATCGATATAGCGGCGAAGTGTACTTACTTCGTCTTCTGTCAGATCTTTTACACGGGTACTGGGGTCAACCTGAGACTCACTCAGCACGCGTTTTGATGTGGTTGGGCCGATGCCAAAGATATAGGTAAGAGCTACTTCGACTCTCTTATCTCGTGGCAAGTCTACGCCAGCGATTCTCGCCATTCTTTCCTCCTACTCCACTAACCTTGACGCTGCTTATGTTTGGGGTTCTCACAGATCACCATGACCCTGCCCCTGCGTCTGATTACTTTACATTTTTCACAAATTGGTTTTACGGATGGTCTAACTTTCATACCTACCTAACCTTTCCCTCGCCATGTAATTCGACCTTTGGTCAAATCATAGGGAGACAGTTCAATGGTTACTTTATCTCCCGGCATAATCCGTATATAGTTCATACGTAGTTTACCTGATAAATGAGCCATAATTTGATGGCCATTTTCTAGTTCTACTTGAAATTTTGCATTGGGCAATGCGTCAATAACGACTCCCTTTACTTCGATGGAATCTTTAGACAATGTTTCTACTCTCTTTCCTAGGCATTAATCGTTTAATTTCATCTCGAAGCAGTTTGTTGTTCTTTGTTTCCACTGCTTCCTCTAGACGATCTGTCCTTCGATTGGTCTTTTGAAGATGAATGATTTTCTTCTTCTTGGGTTTATCCAACGGTCGCAAGTCGCCGTCTACGAGAAGCAGGTGCTTCTCATCAAGCTGTTTTAGGATGATGAGGTTTCTTCCTTTGTCTCGTCCGGCTTTACTGATTACGATCTCTCCTGGGTGAATCATACTTCATCCCCCCAGGTAAACAGTTCAGGATCATCTCCTGTTATCAGCACGGTGTGCTCATAGTGAGCTGATGGTTTACCATCTATGGTTTTGATGGTCCATCCATCTGCTTCCATTCGAATCGCCTTATCTCCCTGATTTACCATGGGTTCAATGGCGAGTACCATGCCTGCTCGAAGTCGTGGACCTCGGCCAGGCTCACCGTAATTGGGGATGGAGGGATCTTCGTGAAGATCCTTTCCAATTCCATGACCAGTGAATTCTCGTACCACACTAAATCCGCTGTTTTCACAATGTGTCTGAATGGCGTGGGAGACATCAGAAAGACGATAGCCTTCTCGACAGAAGGCAAGGCCTTCAAAAAATGATTCCCTCGTCACCTGAACCAGTCGTTTAGTTTCATCCTTCACCTCGCCTACACAGAGAGTGCGTGCGGCGTCGGCATGGTAGCCCTCATAGATCAGACCAAGATCTAGACTGACGATATCCCCCTCTCGAATGATTTCATCCTTGCTGGGGATGCCGTGGATCACAGTGTCATTGACAGATATACAGCTACATGCAGGGAAACCTTGGTAGTTGAGAAAGGAAGGGATTCCACCCTGATCCTTAATCAGTTTTGCAATGGCCTGGTCTAGTTCCCAGGTACTCATGCCGGGCTTCAATAACTCCCTTGCCCCGCGGTGAACAAAGGCAAGACGTTTTCCAGCTTCACGCATGAGTTCGATTTCCCTAGGGGATTTGAGAATGATCATTCTACTCCCCTAACAGATTCAACACTTGCTTGAAGACTCCTTCTGGTGTATCTGCACCTGGAACTTCAAGTAGTTTTTTTTGAACCCGATAATAGCTTACTAGGGGCTCCGTTTGTTTCTTGTACACATTGAGTCGATTCTTAACGGTTTCTTCCTGATCATCCACCCTTTGATGTAGAGCTTTCTCACCACAGGCATCACATACTCCCTCCACTTTGGGGGGCATGGTGACGATGTGATAGCTCGCTCCACAATTGGAACAGATTCTGCGGCCTGTTGCACGCTGAATCAATGTTTCCTCAGGTACATCTAGAAGGATGACACCATCCAGTGGTTTCTCTTTTTCTTCTAGATAGGTTGATAATGCTTCAGCCTGAACCGTGGTTCGTGGATAGCCATCAAAGAGAAATCCTCGATCAAGATCCATCCCATCCAGTTCCTTTTGTACAAGAGCTAGAATCAGCTCATCAGGAACCAGATCACCACGATCCATATAGTCTTTTGCTTTCACACCAAGCTCTGTACCTTCAGCCACATTTTTGCGAAGAATATCCCCTGTACTAATGTGAGGAATACCAAAATGTGTTGAAATCAGTTTTGCTTGGGTTCCTTTACCTGCCATAGGAGGTCCCAGTAAGATTAATCTCATCTTGTTTACCTTAAAAATCCTTTGTAGTGACGCATAACCAATTGAGCTTCAATTTGCTTCATGGTTTCTAGTGCAACACCGATGACAATGAGTAAAGAGGTACCACCAAAGCGAATTCCAAGACTGGAATAAGCTAAGAGTACGTTAGGAATACTGGCGATAATCGCGAGGAATATCGCACCTACAATCGTCAGCTTATTCAGCGAACGTTTGATAAAGTTTGAAGTAGGTCGACCTGGGCGAATCCCGGGAATAAACCCACCGTTCTTCTTCATGTTATCGGCAATCTCTTCTGGATTAAAGGTAACCGATGTATAGAAATAAGTGAAGAAGATAATGAGTAACGCATTGAGTACGTTGTATAGAATTGTTTTTGAGTCAAAGACCCTCAGTGCACCTGCCCAGAAATTGGAATTCGGGAAAAAGGGTGCTACAGTTTGAGGAATCGCAAGAATACTGGTAGCGAAGATAACAGGGATAACTCCGGTTTGGTTAATCTTCAGAGGAATATGGCTGCTTTGTCCACCATACATTTTGCGACCAATGACTCGTTTAGAGTACTGTACTGGAATCTTGCGCTGTCCTTCTTGGATGTAGATGACTGCAGCTACGAGAAGTAGCGCACCAATTGCAAAAGCAAGAAGGGTTAACACATTGACTTCACCAGCTTTAATGCGAAGGAGAATACTATAGATTCCTGTTGGAAGTGAAGAGATAATCCCTGCAAAGATAAAGAGTGAAATTCCGTTTCCAATACCATTTTCGTTGATTTTCTCACCGAGATACATCAGGAATGCTGTTCCTGCAGTCATGGCGATTACTGCAACGAATTTGCTCATAAAGTCATTCGAAATGAAGACGCGAGCAAAGATTGAATTGCTCAGAGCAAAGGATTGTAGTAAGGCTAATACAACAGTTAGATAACGCGTATAGCGCGCAATGGTTTTTCTTCCCGATTCTCCTTCTTTTGCAAGCTCTTCCAAGGCTGGAATCGCAATCTGCAAAAGATTCATGACGATGGAGGCCGTAATGTATGGCGCTATTCCTAGTGCAAAGACTGAGAATCTCTTAAAAGAGCCACCACTCATAAGGTTAAAGAATCCTAGAAGTCCTTCGTCAGCGCCTAAAGCAGCTAACTTTACTTTGTCGACTCCGGGAATGGGAAGATTTGAGCCAAGGCGAAAGATGATCAGCATCGCAAAGGTATAAAGAATCTTCCTACGTAGATCCGGAATCCTCCATGCTTTCTTTAGCGTATCAAGCATTAGATCACCTCTACTTTTCCGCCGGCCTTCTCTATTTTTTCAACTGCTGATTGTGAGAATTTGTGTGCTTTGATTTCCAGAGCACGATCAAGTTCTCCATCGCCTAATATTTTGACTCCATCAAGGGCTTTCTTAATGATCCCTTTTTCTAGTAGGAGTTCTGGTGTAATGGTTGTTTCTTCGATCTCAGCAAGCTGAGAAAGATTGATAATGGCGTATCTGGTTTTAAAGCGATAATTGCTGAAGCCTCTTTTGGGGAGTCTTCTATAGAGTGGAAGTTGTCCACCCTCAAAACCAATGCGTACACCACCGCCGGAACGTGAATTTTGTCCGCCATGCCCACGACCAGATGTTTTACCTAGACCTGAGGCTTGACCACGTCCGACTCGCCTTTTTTCGCGTTTTGAGCCAGGAGCTGGCTTTAATTCATGTAATTTCACTTTCGCCTCCTAGTCAATTTCTTCCACGCTAAGCAGATGTGAACATTTAGCAATCATACCACGGACATTGGGTGTATCTTGGCGAAGCACTTCTTGACCGATTTTTTTCAGTCCAAGTGCCTCAACGTTTTTACGATGCACGGGCTTTGTTCCGATGGTACTGTGAATCAGTTTAATCTTTAGTTGTTTCATCTTAGTCCTCCCTGCCGAGGATTTCTCGTGGGCTCTTTCCACGTAGCTTAGCAACGCTGCTAAGTGTAGATAGATTCATAAGGCCATCAAGAGTAGCATCAACCATGTTTTTAGGATTGTTTGATCCTAAACTCTTTGCACGAACATCAGCATAACCTGCTAGCTGCAGGATACTACGTACAGGACCACCAGCGATAACACCTGTTCCTTTAGGAGCAGGCATGATCACAACGCGACCACTTCCACTGCGACCTGTAATGGTGTGAGGAACTGTGGTTCCCAGAAGGGGAACACGAACGATATTTTTCTTCGCATCTGCAACTGCTTTACGAATTGCAGCAGGAACTTCAAGAGCTTTACCGGTACCAACACCGACTCTACCCTTACCGTCTCCAACCACAACCAATGCGCTAAAGCGGAAGTTACGTCCACCTTTAACGACTTTGGTAACGCGGTTGATAAAGACGACTTGCTCCTCGAATTCAGGTTTTACATCACGTTTATCTCTCACATTTTCCTCCTAAAACTGCAGCCCGGATTCTCTTGCACCATCGGCAAGTTCCTTAACGCGACCATGATAGAGGTATCCACCACGATCAAAGACAACCTTTTCGATTCCTTTATCCGTAGCTTTTTTGCCGATGAGCTTGCCCACAGCTTTAGCAGCTTCTTTGTTGGCACCATTTTGAAATTCGTCTTTGATTTCAGGTTCCATACTGGAGGCACTGGCTAAAGTGACACCGTTGACATCATCAATGATTTGAGCATAGATGTATTTGTTTGAGCGGAAGACGCAAAGTCTGGGAACTTCAGGAGTGCCACTAACTTTACCACGAACGCGCTTATGGCGGTGTTGCCTAGCTTCATTACGTCTAAATTCTTTTCTCATAGCTTACTCCTTTCTTATTTACCAGCCTTGCCTTCTTTACGTCTGACCACTTCATCAGCGTAACGGATGCCTTTTCCTTTATAAGGTTCTGGCTCTCTCCAGGCTCTTATTTTAGCGGCATAGTTGCCTACTTGTTGACGATTGATTCCACGAACGATAATTTCGGTTTGGCTTGGTACCTCTACCTCAATTCCTTCGGGGTCTTCCATATTGATGGGATGGGAGTAGCCTAGTTGAAGATTTAATACTTTACCTTCTTTGCTAGCACGGTATCCTACACCTTCAATACGTAGTTTCTTTTCGTATCCTTCTGTAACACCGGTGACCATGTTTTGGATTAAAGAACGATAGAGTCCGTGAAGGGATCTATTTCTTTTGTTGTCATTAGGACGGGTAACCAGGAGTTCGTTTTCTTTTTGCTCCACAGCGATGGCTGGGTCAATTTCCTGAGATAGAACGCCTTTAGGTCCTTTGATTTCGACAACATGGTCTTTAATCGTAGCTTCTACGCCGTCGGGTAGAAGGATCGGCAATTTTCCAATTCTTGACATCTCTTCCTCCCTTACCAAACGTAGCAGATAACTTCGCCACCTACGCCAAGTTTTCTAGCTTCTTTATCAGTAACGATTCCCTTGCTGGTGGAAATAATGGAAATTCCAAGTCCACCTAGAACAGAGGGAACTTCAGTATTCTTCACATAGATGCGAAGACCTGGTTTTGAAATTCTCTTTAGACCGCGGATAACGCGCTCTTTATCACGAGAATACTTTAATTCTACTTTTAGAATTCCTTGCTTATCGTCCTCAATGACTTCATAGCCACTGATGAAACCTTCATCGAGAAGGATCTTTGCAATGTCTGCCTTCATTCCTGAAGATGGAATCTCCACGGTAGGATGGAATTCTTTATTTGCATTGCGAATGCGTGTTAGCATATCCGCGATAGGATCAGTTGTTCTCATCGTTATTCTCCTTTCCTACCAACTCGCTTTGCGAACTCCGGGGATCTCTCCCTTATAGGCTAGTTCTCGGAAACATACTCTGCAAAGACCAAATTTTCTCAAGACGGAACGAGGACGGCCGCAAATTGTACAACGTGTGTATTCACGAGTAGAATATTTGGCCTTTCTGGCTTGCTTTACTTTTAGTGATTTTTTTGCCACAGGATCCTCCTATTTCTTGTAGGGAAGCCCTAATAGTTGAAGTAGTTCACGGGCTTCTTCATCTGTTTTAGCTGTGGTGACAAAGACTAGGTCCATTCCACGAATCGCGTCTACGTCATCGTAGCGGATTTCAGGGAAAATAAGTTGTTCACGCACACCCATTGAGAAGTTCCCACGACCATCAAAGCTATTGGGGTTTAGGCCTCTAAAGTCACGTACACGTGGTAGTGCGATGGTGATGAAACGATCTAAGAATTCATACATCTTTTCGCCACGAAGGGTGACCATTAGGCCAACGCTCATTCCTTCACGAACTTTAAAGTTCGCAACGGATTTTTTAGCTTTCGTGATAACAGGTTGTTGTCCTGTAATACGACGGACTTCTTCTACAGCGTTTTGAAGAACTTTTGTGTTGTCCTTGGCTTCGCTTAGACCCATGTTGATCACGATTTTATCGAGTTTCGGGATTTCCATCACCGATTTGTAATTGAACTTATCCATCAGTGCAGGACTGACATGCTCTTTATATTTTTCTTTTAATCTAGCTGCCATGCTTTCCTCCTGCCTAATCTAAGGTCTCGCCACTCTTCACTGCAACACGGACTTTTTTACCGTTTTCCAGAATTTCGTAGCGGAGTCTTGAAGTTTCTTTGGTGGATTTGTCGTAGTACATTACATTGGAAACATGAATTGGTGCTTCCTTGTGGACAATACCACCTGTATTGTCTCGAACATTGGGGCGTTGGTGCTTTGTAATCATGTTGCAGCCTTCAACGATAACACGTTCTTTTTTAGGGAAGACTGCTAGCACTTCGCCTGTTTTTCCTTTATCTTTTCCTGCGATAACTTTTACTGTATCGCCTTTTTTAATTTTCAAGGTCGACCTCCTATAGTACTTCAGGAGCAAGGGAGAGAATCTTTTGGAATTTCTTTCCACGTAGTTCTCTAGCCACAGGTCCAAAAATACGAGTTCCTACTGGGTTAAGGTCTTCTTTTAAGATAACAGCAGCATTGTCATCAAAACGAACATAGATGCCGTCTTTACGATGAATGCCGTGCTTGGTTCTTACAACCACAGCTTTTACGATGTCACCTTTTTTCACAACGCCACCAGGAGTTGCGTGTTTAACTGTACACACACAGATGTCTCCTACATGGGCGTAGCGCTTCATGGATCCTCCAAGGACACGAATCACAAGGAGTTCTCTTGCGCCAGAATTATCGGCAACAACCATTCTTGATTCTTGTTGTAGCATGAGTTCCTCCCTATTCTGCTCGTTCCAAAACTTTTACCAGTCTCCAGTCTTTTGTTTTGCTTAGAGGTCTGGTTTGCATGATGCGTACGCGATCGCCTTCATGGGCTTCGTTGTGCTCATCATGAGCTTTAAATTTTTGGGTAACCTTTACTTTTTTCTTGTAAAGGGGATGGGATACATAACGCTCTAATTGTACGACGATGGTTTTATCCATTTTGTCGGAAATAACTTTACCGACACGGACTTTTCTACGATTGCGTTCCATAGTCTCCTCCTACGCTCTTAACTCTGTCTCGCGAAGGATGGTCTTCACTCGAGCAATATCCTTCTTAACACGATTAATCATGGATGTGTTTTCTAATTGTCCCGTTGCCAGTTGAAAACGGAGATTAAAGAGTTCACCTTTGAGGTCTACAAGCTTTGTAGAGAGCTCTTGTGCGCTCATTTCTCTTAATTCTTTAGCCTTCATCGGAACCTCCCTCTTCTCCCTTGGAAACGAACTTGCATTTTATGGGAAGTTTATTGGCTGCCAAGCGCATTGCTTCACGTGCTAGATCTTCATCAACAGCACTGAGTTCGAACATAACGCGGCCAGGCTTTACAACAGCTGCATGATACTCAGGAGCACCTTTTCCAGCACCCATTCTGGTCTCAGCTGGTTTTTGAGTTACAGGCTTATGGGGGAAGATTTTTATCCAAACCTTACCACCACGTTTAATTCTACGGTTAATGGCGATACGTGCAGCTTCAATTTGATTGGCTGTAATCCATGCGGGTTCTAGGGCAACAAGGCCATATTGACCGTAGGTAATGGTATTACCACGCTCAGCATTACCCTTCATGCGACCGCGATGTACACGACGCCTTTTTTCTCTTTTAGGCATTAACATGGTCTTGCCTCCTTATCGATTGCTTTGACGGGGACGACGGCTGCGTCCACCACCACGGCGACCACCGCGAGGTTGACGTTTTTTAGCTTCTTGACGAACAAGAACGCGTCCTTCATCAGGTTGGGGAAGTATTTCACCCTTATATAGCCATACTTTGACACCAAGTTTTCCATAGGTTGTGTCTGCTTCTGCAAAGCCGTAATCAATGTTGGCACGCAGGGTAGACAGGGGAACATTCCCTTCACTATAGGCTTGGCTTCTCGCCATGTCGGCTCCACCCAGACGACCAGATACCATTACTTTCACACCTTCTACTCCTGCACGTTGTGCACGGCCGATGGCTTGTTTCATGGCGCGTCTAAAGGAAATACGACGTTCTAGACTTTCAGCAATGTTCTGTGCAAGGAGTCTTGCATCAGCATCGATGTTCTGTACTTCAGAAACGTCGATGTGAACGTTTTTGCCAGACAGTTTTTGAATATCACTTCTGATTTGCTTAATGGTCTCTCCACCTTTACCTACAACCATACCTGGCTTAGATGTAAAGATGTTTATGGCAATGTTGTTGTTACCGGCACGGTCAATGTAAATTCTTGAGATACCGGCTTTATAGTAATGTTTATCAATATATTCTCTGATTTTATAGTCTTCCAGGATCAGTTCGGGCATATCCTTGGCATCTGCATACCATTTTGAATCCCAATCTTTGATGACTCCAACGCGAAGACCATGTGGGCTAACTTTTTGTCCCATGACCCCTCCTACTCTCTTTCCTGTACAGCCACGCCAATGTGGCTAGTGCGACGTAACCTTGGCATTGCACGACCATGACTTCCAGCTTTCCATCGTTTTAGATGGGGTCCTTGGTTGGCATAGACTTCACTTACAAAAAGATCCAT
The DNA here is from genome assembly GCA_945950065.1 of uncultured Clostridia bacterium. Lineage (GTDB taxonomy): Bacteria > Bacillota > Clostridia > Peptostreptococcales > Acidaminobacteraceae > DTU036. The sequence goes on along the minus strand of CAMFGQ010000001.1, from coordinate 19,767 downwards.
CTCTTCCATGTCATGATTATTGGTAGCGTTGGCTACAGCTGAATTTAGGACTTGCAGTAAGAGACGAGCTGATTTGGTGGGGGTGAATTTAAGGATAGCTCTTGCTTCCTCAACACTCTTTCCACGAATCAAATCACAGACTGGTCTTACCTTCGTAGAAGAAATCCTGATGTATTTAGCTTCTGCTCTTGCTTTCATGAATTCCTCCTATTTTCCTTTGACTTTTTTGTCCCCAGCATGTCCTCTAAAGGTACGTGTGGGTGCAAATTCGCCTAGTTTATGACCAACCATGTCCTCAACAATATACACAGGGATATGTTTTCTTCCGTCATGTACAGCGATGGTATGTCCTACCATTTGTGGGAAGATTGTGGAAGAGCGGGACCAAGTTTTGATCACTTTTTTCTCATTGTTAGCATTCATTTGCTCTATTTTTTTCATCAGTCCCTGATGAACAAAGGGACCTTTTTTCATAGATCTACTCACTACTTGTCTCCTCTACTACTTGGTTCTTCTCTTCACAATAAATTTATTGGAAGCTTTGTTCTTGTTACGTGTCTTGTATCCCAGTGTTGGTTTACCCCAAGGAGTAACAGGTGAAGGCATACCGATTGGTGCTTTACCTTCTCCACCACCATGTGGGTGATCCACAGGGTTCATAGCTGAACCACGAACATGAGGTCTGAATCCCATATGGCGTCGAACACCGGCTTTACCGTAGTTGATGTTTTCGTGATCGATGTTTCCTACTTGGCCAATGGTGGCACGGCAGTTCATATGGATCATACGAACTTCACCAGAAGGAAGACGCACTTGTGCATATTTACCTTCTTTCGCCATGAGCTGAGCAAATCCACCAGCAGAACGAACAAGTTGTCCGCCTTTTCCTGCTTTGAGTTCAATGTTGTGGATGTGTGTTCCTAGAGGAATACTGCGAAGAGGAAGTGCGTTTCCGATTTGAATGTCAACACTTTCTCCAGACTCTACTGTGTCACCTACGCTTAGTCTGTGTGGTGCTAAGATATAGCGTTTTTCCCCATCAGCATAATGTAGTAGTGCGATATAGCAGGTTCTGTTTGGATCGTATTCGATGCTAGCAACTTTTGCTGGAATATCATCTTTTCTGCGTTTAAAATCAATAATTCTATATTTTCTGCGATTGCCACCGCCACGATGACGAACAGTGATATGTCCGTGGTCATTACGGCCAGCAGTTTTTTTAACGGATTTCACAAGGCTTTTTTCAGGTTTTGAAGTAGTAATCTCTTCGAAACTTGGAACAACCCTATGGCGCATCCCTGCAGAAGTAGGTTTATAGCTTTTTACTGCCATGGTTTACTCCTCTCTAGATTCCGTCAAAGAATTCAATTTCTTTGCTCTCTGGAGAAAGGGTTACAATGGCCTTTTTCCAGTTTCTAGTAGTTCCCTCAAAACGACCTTGTCGTTTCGGTTTTCCTTTTACATGCATGGTATTGACTGCAATTACTTTTACGTTGAAGATTTCTTCAACTGCATCCTTGATCTGATACTTGTTTGCTTTTGGATGAACACGGAAGGTATATTTTTTGTCCGCTGTTAGATCCATGCTGTTCTCAGACACGATAGGAGCTAGAATAACATCATATGCTGTCTTCATTACTTGTATACCTCCTCCAGTTGATCCAGAGCTGCGCTTGTAAACAGGATGTTGTCATAGTTCAGCACAGTATAGGTGTTGATGTTGTTTACAGAGATGCTCTTCACTTTTGGAAGATTGGAGATGGAGCGAACAACGGCTACATCGTTTTTGTCAAGAACCACAAGGGTCTTTCCTTCCAATTTGAGATTCTCAAGAATTTTGATCATCTCTTTTGTGCTTGGTGCATCCATTTTTAGTTCGTCCACTAGGGTAATAGCTTCATCTTGTGCTTTTACGCTCAGAGCACTTTTCAGTGCCAGTCTACGAACTTTTTTAGGCAGTGTGTAGGAGAAATCTCTTGGCTTCTTCGCGAAGACCACTCCACCACCTACCCAGATTGGAGAACGGCTACTACCATGACGGGCACGGCCTGTACCTTTTTGTCTCCAAGGTTTTCTTCCACCACCGCGAACTTCTGCGCGGGTTTTATTGGAAAAGGTGCCTTGACGTTGGTTAGCTAGATAGTTGACTACAGCATCATGCATAACGTGCTTGTTGGGCTCAATGCCGAAGATGACTTCGCTTAGCTGACGCTCGCCTACTTTTTCACCTTTTTGATTAAATACTTGAATTGCCACAGTGTTACTCCTTTACTCTACTTTGAGACTTTCACGGAGGGCTTCATAACAAGAAATCCCTTGCGTGGTCCTGGCACAGCGCCTTTTACAAGTAGTAGGTTTCGGTCTGCATCCACACGAACAACTTCTAGATGTTGTACGGTGACGCGCTCATATCCCATGCGTCCTGGTCCGGGAACACCTTTTGCAACTCTTGAAGGAGTAGCACTTGCTCCTCTTGAACCTGGGGTTCTATGGAATTTAGAACCATGAGATTCTGGGCCACGGCTTTCATTATGACGTTTGATGATACCAGCAGTTCCTTTACCTTTAGAAGTTCCAGTGACATCAATGAATTGTCCTTCTTCGAAAAGATCAGCACTGATTTCTTGACCTACACTGTAGTTCTCTGGATCTTCTACTCTGAATTCCACCAGATATTTTTTAGGTGCGATTCCTGCTTTGTCAAACTGTCCTAGTTCTGGTTTGTTTTTTCTGTGCTTCTTTTCTTCGCCAAAGGCAACTTGAAGCGCATTGTAACCGTCTTGTTCAACGGTTTTGATTTGTGATACATAGATGGGCCCAGCTTCGATAACGGTAACAGGTGTTTGTACGCCTTTCTCATCAAAGACTTGGGTCATCCCGATCTTCTTACCTAAAAGACCTAACATGATTCCTCCTCATTTTACAGCGGATTGCAAGACGCAATCATACTAAAATATCCTATAGTTTAATCTCGATATCCACACCCGCTGGAAGGTCAAGTCTTGTAAGAGACTCAACGGTCTTTTTGGTGGGGCTTGTGATGTCGATCAGTCGTTTGTGCGTACGAAGCTCAAATTGTTCACGTGAGTCTTTGTTAACGTGGGGTGAGCGTAGAATCGTAAAGATTTCTGTTTTTGTAGGTAGTGGAATGGGTCCAGCTACTGTAGCTCCAGTTCCCTTTGCTGTTTCAACAATTTTTGCTGCTGACGCATCCAGGATTTTGTGATCAAACGATCGTAGTCTGATGCGAATTTTTTGTCCTTCGTTCATTCTTTCCTCCAATTGATTTCTTTAGTACACTCTTCCGGGTGTACCCATTACTTTGTACCCGCTCGCTTTTCTCATAGGAAAAGCTGCTCCATCGAAATTGTCCCGGTAGGAAGGGTAACCTACGACTTCAACGCTACTCGGGCACGCTAGATAAGGATACCTCAAGGAAGTCCCCCTTGTCAAGCAATACAAGGGTTTTTCTTCGAAAAAGTATTTGTCTTTTTGTAATAAGTTGTCATTCTGAATTCAGTCTGTCGTTATCCTAGATTTAATGTTGAAAAACAAGCATTTTTAGTGATAAAAGGAGCCTTAGAGCAAGGTGATCTGTCGATGATACTGTTTCTTACCTGCTCTTAGGCTCCGCTATTCTTTGGTTGGTTTCTTAATGTTCGTCTTGATGGTTCTCTAAAATGGCTTTGATTTCCTCTAACTCTGCTGATGTCAGCTTCTTGTCATTGAGGAAGGCCTCGAAAAAGTTTACCGTTGATCCATCATAAGTCTTATCAATGATTTCGTTGACGGCATCATTGACAACATCGTCTTTTTGTAAAAGAGCTTTAATTGTGTATTTTGGATAGCGACGCGTGATGGCTTCTTTCTTCAAAAGCCGATTTAAATAAACATAGTTGGTTGCTTTCTGCCAACCATATCGCTCAATCAGAATGTCTGAAACCTCTTTCGCGGTAATTTCTTTGTTTTGGTCAAGATATTTCTCGTCCCAAATGATGTCCATGACTTTGAGTTCGTTATCTGATAACTTCATAAAACACCCCTCTCCTCGTTTTTCTGAGTTGCCTATATTCGTAGTAATATCAATTAACGAAGAATATGTTCACTCTTAATTCTGTCTGTTTTAAAAGATACTTTTATTCTACACTCTGTTACACTTTCTAGTATACCATGATTTCTTTCCAACAAAATCAACCTTTTTTCTGTTTGTCAAACCTAAGAGTACTTTATTGACTTCCAAGGCTTGCTTTCTGTCTTATTTTACAATCTCCTTCAATTTATCCAAAATACTAAGAACTTAACTTCAGATTCCTTCAGGAAATGACATATAGAGTTTAAGCTCTTTAGCATTTATGCACCTTGAGTAAGGTTTTCTACAATTTTCTGTAGAAGTGCTGAGCCCTTCTTCATGGCTGATATCGGGATAAACTCAAATCGTCCATGGAAGTTATAACCACCTGTAAAGAGATTGGGACAGATCAGTCCCATATAGGAGAGTCTGGATCCATCTGTGCCACCACGGATGGGCTCAATCACTGGTTGGATGCCAAGCTCCAACATGCTCTTTTCAGCTAGGTCAATGATTTCCTTATGAGGTTCAACTTTCTCTCTCATGTTGTAGTAGGAATCCTTCATACTCAGTTCAAGACTATCTGGATATTTTCGGTTTAAGAAAGCAACGATCTCTCTCAGTAAGTCTTTCTTTTCCTCAAACTTCTCTTTACTGTGATCCCGAATAATATAGGACAAGCTTGTTTCATCCACGGTTCCACTGATGTGGGTCAGTAGATAAAAGCCTTCATAGTCTTGGGTATATTGGGGTTTCTGATCAGGAGGTAAAAGAGAGTGTAACTCCATGGCAATTTCCTGAGAATTCACCATGATGTTCTTTGCTGTACCTGGGTGTACATTTTTACCTTGAATCACAATGTCTGCACTGGCAGCATTAAAGTTCTCGTATTGAAGCTCTCCTACTCGACCGCCATCAATGGTAAAAGCAAAGTCGGCTCCAAATCCTTCTACATCAAAGAGATCAGCTCCTCTACCAATTTCTTCATCGGGGGTAAAGGCGACTTTGATGGTGCCGTGATCTACCGCTGAAGAAATGATCTCTTGCAAAGCATCCATGATAATGGCAATACCAGCCTTATCATCTGCCCCTAAAAGCGTTGTACCGTCTGTGGTAATCAGCTCCTCACCTACAAGCTCCTCTAGCACAGGAAACTCTTTCACTTCTAGACGGTATTGATCGTTTAACGGAATGTCACCTCCCTTGTACTGAATCACTTGGGGATTGGTGCATGTACCGTCCAAATCAGGAGCGGTATCAAGATGAGCAATAAAACCAATCACGGGTACATCTTTTTCCACATTGGACTCAAGTGTCCCGTACACATAGCCATGTTCATCTTGGAAAGCCTCAAGTCCCATGGCCTGCAGTTCACCAACAAGAGTCTTACCTAGCTCAAGTTGCCCTGATGTACTGGGGCAGCTTTCGTTGTGGGGATCACTCTTGGTATCCACTGCAATATAGCCTTTGAATCGTTCAATAATGTCCATGCATAACCTCCTCACATAACACTACCCTATTCTTTAAGAAAAGAATCTTATGTTATAGTCGTATTCATTCCGATTTTTGAACCTATGGATAAAAAAATAAATTTATATCAATAAAGATGCATGTATGAAACTGTATGAATATAACAATATTTTATAAAACAAGAAGGCCCGGTAAACCGAGCCTTCAGATCATGCTAATGGAGATTATTCAATAATCTCTACAACAGCACCAGCACCTACTGTACGACCACCTTCACGGATGGAGAACTTAAGACCTTCTTCGATAGCGATTGGGTATAGAAGTTCGATTTCCATGATGATGTTATCGCCAGGCATACACATTTCTTGTCCTTCTGGGAACTCAATGGAACCTGTAACGTCGGTTGTTCTAAAGAAGAATTGTGGTCTGTATCCTGGGAAGAATGGAGTGTGACGTCCACCTTCTTCTTTCTTCAGAACGTATACTTGTGCTTTGAATTTTTTGTGAGGATGGATGGAGCCTGGTTTTGCCAGAACTTGTCCACGCTCAATTTCTGTTCTTTGGATACCACGTAGAAGGATACCTACGTTGTCTCCAGCTTGACCTTCGTTAAGTGTTTTTTGGAACATCTCAACGCCAGTAACAACAAGCTTACGGCTCTTGTCTGTAAGACCTACAAGCTCAACTTCGTCACCGATTTTAACCATACCACGCTCGATACGACCTGTAGCAACAGTTCCACGACCTGTAATGGAGAATACGTCCTCAACAGGCATTAGGAAAGGCTTGTCAACATCACGGTCTGGCTCTGGAATGTAATCGTCGATGATGTCAAACAGTTCAACGATAGCATCTCCCCATTTGCTGGAAGGATCTTCAAGAGCTTTAAGAGCAGATCCACGAACGATAGGAGTATCGTCGCCTGGGAAATCATATTCGTCTAGAAGTTCACGGATTTCCATTTCTACAAGTTCAAGGAGTTCTTCGTCATCAACCATGTCACATTTGTTTAGGAAAACAACGATGTAAGGAACGCCAACTTGACGAGAAAGTAGGATGTGCTCACGAGTTTGTGGCATAGCACCGTCAGCAGCACTTACTACGAGGATAGATCCGTCCATTTGAGCAGCACCAGTAATCATGTTTTTAACATAGTCGGCGTGACCAGGACAGTCTACGTGTGCATAGTGACGAGCTGGGGTTTCATATTCAACGTGTGATGTAGAGATGGTAATTCCACGCTCGCGCTCTTCTGGAGCTTTATCAATTTTATCAAAGGCAACTTCGTCACCTAGTTGATATCTGTCGTGCAGCGTTTTTGTGATAGCTGCTGTTAGCGTGGTTTTACCGTGGTCAACGTGACCAATTGTTCCGATGTTTACGTGAGGTTTATTTCTTTCAAATACACCTTTTGCCATTTTTTCCTCCTAATTACTTTAACACTTTTTCAGCTATTGCTTCGGGTACTTGTTCATAGTGATCAAATTGCATACTATAGATGGCTCTACCTTGGGATTTACTACGAAGATCCGTAGCATATCCAAACATTTCTGATAGAGGCACTTGTGCACGAATGATCTGGGCTCCGCCTTCTGCTTCCATACCCTCAAGACGTCCACGTCTTGAGTTAATGTCTCCCATAACATCTCCAAGATAATCTTCTGGAGTGGTTACTTCAACCTTCATATAGGGTTCGAGCAGAGTACTTCCAGCTTTCGCCAAGGCTTTTTTAATGGCCATGCTTCCGGCAATCTTAAAGGCCATTTCAGATGAGTCAACATCATGATAGGTTCCGTCGTAAAGTTCGACTTCAATATCCACAACTTCATAGCCACCTAAGATACCGCTTGTAAGAGCTTCTTGAATACCTTGATCCACGGATGGGATGTATTCTTTTGGAATGGCTCCACCAACAATACTGTTGATGAATTTATAACCGCTTCCAGGTTCACCCTTCCTCACTCGAATCTTAACATGACCATACTGTCCTCGTCCACCACTCTGACGAGCATATTTTTCATCGATTTCGGCATCGCCGGAAATAGTTTCTTTATAGGCCACCTGTGGTGCACCTATGTTCGCTTCGACTTTAAACTCACGAAGAAGTCGATCTACGATGATCTCCAAGTGGAGTTCACCCATACCTTCAATGATAACCTGTCCAGTTTCTTCATTGGTAAAGATATTAAAGGTAGGATCTTCTTCAGAAAGTTTCGCTAAGGCGATACCCATTTTTTCTTGACCGGCTCTTGTCTTTGGCTCAATAGCCACAGAAATAACCGGATCAGGGAAGACCATGGACTCTAGGATAACAGGATGGTCTTGGTCACAGAGGGTGTCCCCTGTACCTGTGTTACGTAGACCAACCGCACTGGCGATGTCTCCTGCATAAAGGTCTTTGATCTCTTCACGATCGTTGGCGTTCATACGAAGAAGACGTCCAATACGCTCTCTTTTGTCCTTGGTGGAGTTCAGTACATGGGAACCGGACTCCAGTATTCCTGAGTATACCCGTAGGAATGTTAGTTTCCCCACAAAAGGATCCGTCATGATTTTAAAGGCAAGAGCACTAAAGGGCTCTGTGTCACTTGAATGACGTTCCTCCATCTCACCAGTATGAGGATTTTCTCCTTGAATTGGTGGGATGTCAATGGGTGATGGCATAAAATCAATGATTGCATCCAGCAACAATTGCACGCCCTTGTTCTTATAGGCTGTGCCACAAAGAACAGGGATCATCTCGCCAGCGATCGTCGCTTGACGAATGGCCTTGCGTAGTTGATCTTTTGTGATCTCTTCTCCAGCAAAGTAAAGCTCCATGAGTTCTTCATCGCCTTCAACCGCTGATTCAATCAGTTTTTCGCGATACTCATTGGCTTTTTCTACGAGATTCTCTGGGATGTCCACAACTTCGATGTTTTGTCCCAGGTCATCATTGTAGATTCTTGCATTGTTTTCGATGAGATCAACCATACCGATAAAGCTATCTTCTGACCCAATCGGTAATTGTAGCGGAACGGGATTTGCTCCCAGTCGTGATTTCATTTGTTCAACGACACGGAAGAAATCTGCGCCCGTAATATCCATTTTGTTGACAAAGGCTAGTCTTGGAACACCATACTTGTCAGCTTGTCGCCAAACTGTTTCTGTCTGGGGTTCGACACCACCTTTTGCACAAAATACTGTTACGGATCCGTCCAGGACGCGCAATGACCTTTCAACTTCCGCTGTAAAGTCAACGTGACCAGGAGTGTCAATTATGTTAATTCCATAGTCTTGCCACACCGTGGTAGTTGCTGCTGAAGTAATCGTAATGCCACGTTCTTGCTCTTGCTCCATCCAGTCCATGGTAGCTGAGCCTTCATGGGTTTCTCCCATTTTGTAGTTTTTTCCAGTATAGAATAGGATACGCTCTGTCGTTGTGGTTTTACCAGCATCGATGTGAGCCATAATTCCAATATTTCTAGTTTTTTCTAATGGAAAAGATCTTGGCATGATTACCTCCCTTCAGACCGTTTTAGTATCTAAAATGTGCAAAAGCTTTATTGGCTTCAGCCATTTTATGCACTTCGTCTTTTTTCCTGACAGCTCCGCCTGTATTGTTCATTGCATCTAAGATTTCTGCAGTGAGGCGTTCTATCATTGTTCTTTCTTTTCTTTTTCTTGTATGTTCTACAAGCCACCTAAGTCCTAGAGTCTGACGTCTTTCTGGACGAACTTCGATAGGAACTTGGTAGTTGGCTCCACCTACACGGCGAGCTTTTACTTCTACAACAGGCATAACATTGTTAAGTGCTTGATTAAAGCATTCAATTGCTGGTTTACCGGATTTCTCTGCAGCTGCTTCTAATGCGCCGTAGACAATTTCCTGAGCAATGCCTTTTTTGCCATCAAGCATAACATTGTTGATCAGCTTTGTGACTACCTTACTACCGTATACGGCATCAGGAAGCACATCTCTTTTTGGAACTCTACCTTTTCTTGGCACTTTCCTTCCCTCCTTAAAATTCTTTATTCATCGGTACTGAACCATAATAAAAGGTCTATTTTCTAGGCCTCTTGGCGCCGTATTTTGATCTTGCCTGTTTTCTATCTTGAACCCCGGCTGTGTCTAATACACCGCGAACGATATGATAACGTACCCCGGGGATATCCCGGACTCTTCCACCACGGATGAGTACAACGCTATGCTCTTGAAGATTGTGTCCTTCACCAGGAATATAAGCAGATACTTCCATACCATTTGTCAAACGAACTCTTGCTACTTTACGAAGCGCGGAGTTAGGCTTCTTGGGGGTAACTGTTTTAACTGATGTACAAACGCCTCTTTTTTGAGGAGCATTGTGCTTGGTGGCTCTATTTTGCAAAGTGTTAAAGTTTCTTTGCAGTGCAGGGGCATCAGATTTCTTTTTCTTTGTTTCACGGCCCATGCGCACCAATTGGTTAATCGTTGGCATATTTCCTCCTTTCCTTTTAAATAATAATTTAGTAGTTGGACTACTCTATCTCAAGGTCTCTTCGAAAAGAGACTGATTGATGCATGTTCAGCAAAAGCAGCCTTAGCGTCTAGGTCTCCTGCCTAGCATCTGTTGACTAAGGCCACAAGCAGGTACTTTTCCTGCCTATTCCCATACCTTAAAGATTCTATCACTTCCCCATGACAACGTCAACAGGGAAAAGGCTCTGGGCGGTTTATTCACCGCCCGGAGTTGTATCAATATAGCGATAGCGTCCAATACCTGTACCAGCTGGTATGAGCTTGCCAATGATGACATTCTCCTTTAGACCAACCAGTCGGTCTTCTTTCCCTTTAATTGCAGCTTCCGTTAGGACACGTGTTGTCTCCTGGAAGGATGCAGCAGAGAGGAAAGATTCTGTAGAAAGACTTGCCTTGGTAATACCCAGAACAATTCTTTCTCCAACAGCAGGTTTTTTACCTTCTTTTTCCATCTCACGATTGACGCGTACGAAGCTTTGGTAGTTCTCATTATTACCAGGGATAAAGTCGGTATCCCCTCCATCGATGATGCGAATCTTTGAAAGCATTTGCTTTGCAATGATTTCAATGTGCTTATCATTAATGGTAACACCTTGGCTTACATAGACCTTTTGAACTTCCTTAACAATGTACTCTTCCACACCTTCTACACCTGTAATGCTAAGGATTTCGGCAGGATAGAGTGAACCGTCGGTGAGTTGCTCACCTTTTTTCACCACATCACCATCTTTGAAACGGATCTTTGATCCATAGACCACTTGATAGCGATCGACATTTCCGTCTTCATCAGTGATGAGGATCTCTTTACGACGTCCTTCTTCAACAATGTTAAAGCGTCCACCATTTCTTGCGATGAGTGCAAGTCCTTTAGGCTTACGTGCTTCAAAAATCTCCTCTACACGAGGAAGACCTTGGGTAATGTCCGCACCACCTGCAACACCACCAGTATGGAAGGTACGCATGGTTAACTGTGTACCAGGCTCACCAATGGACTGAGCTGCGATGGTTCCGACTGCCTCACCCACATTGACGCTACGGCCGTCGGCCAAGTTAATGCCGTAACATTTGGCACAGACTCCACCTTCGGTCTCACAGGTTAGGACTGAACGCACATAGACGGATTCCAATCCACTTTCTTCAATGTCTGCAGCAATGGCAGAGTTGATTCGCGTATTGGTATCGCAGATGAGACGACCTCTTTTGGTCTTGATGTCCTCTGCGGGATAACGTCCAAGAATTCTTGAGGTGAGATCTTCAATGACCTCATTGCCCTCTTTAATGGCGACCAGTTCAATTCCCTTCTCGGTACCACAGTCCTCTTCTTTTACGATGACATCCTGGCTAACGTCAACCAGTCTACGGGTTAGATAACCGGAGTCAGCTGTACGAAGCGCCGTGTCAGCACTACCCTTACGAGCACCTGTTGTAGAAATAAAGTACTCAAGGATAGAGAGGCCTTCTCGGAGGCTTCCAAGAATGGGAACTTCAACGGTTTTACCAGTAGCACTAGCCATGTTTCCACGGATACCACAGATCTGTGAAATCTGGTTGGCATTACCACGAGCACCAGATTGACTCATAATGTACAGACTATTCATGGGGCCAAGATTTCTGATTACAGCATTCTTGATACGATCCTTGGTCTCACCCCAGATCTTGATGACAAACTCATGGCGCTCATCATCACTGATGAGTCCTTTTCGATAGTGCTTAATGTACTCGTCTTCTAGTTTACGGGTTTCGGCAATGAGCTCCTCTTTTTCGGGAGGAACCACCATATCGGCCATACTGATGCTGATGGCTGATTTGGTTGAGTACTTAAAGCCCAAATCTTTCATGTTATCCAGCATCTCTGCTGTCACATTGGAGCCTTTGTTCTCATAGGCTTTTTCAATGATAAACTCAAGGACTTTTTGGGTACAGACCTGATCCATCTCTAGGGAGAAGGGATCTTTTCTACGATCCACCAGCCCAATATCCTGAGGAATTCTACTATTGAAGATAAAGCGTCCTACCGTACTCTTGACACGTGCGGTGCCTTTTTTGTTGGTAACGCGTACTTCTACCATGGCATGAAGATGAACATCACCATGTTCGTAGGCCATGATCATTTCATCATAGTTTGCGAAGACTTTGCCCTCACCCTTGACTCCCTCTTCATGAAGGGTTAGATAGTAGCAGCCAAGTACCATGTCCTGTGTAGGCGTGGTGATGGGCTTACCATCTTTTGGTGCAAGGATGTTGTTGGAGCTTAGCATCAGGAATCTTGCCTCAGCTTGAGCTTCCACACTTAGGGGCACGTGAACCGCCATCTGGTCACCGTCAAAGTCAGCGTTATAGGCTGTACACACGAGAGGGTGCAGTTTAATGGCTTTACCCTCTACAAGGACAGGTTCAAAGGCTTGGATACCTAAACGGTGAAGGGTAGGTGCACGGTTCAATAGAACAGGATGCTCCTTGATGACTTCTTCAACAATGTCCCATACTTCTGTATGCTCTTTTTCAACCATGCGCTTTGCACTTTTCACATGACCGACACGATCATCGCTCATCAGTTTACGCATGACAAAGGGTTTGTAAAGTTCCAGAGCCATTTTCTTGGGAAGACCACATTGGTAGAACTTCAGTTCAGGTCCAACAACGATAACGGAGCGTCCTGAATAGTCTACACGCTTTCCAAGAAGATTTTGGCGGAATCGTCCCTGCTTTCCTTTAAGCATATCGGATAGGGATTTAAGAGGACGTTTTCCTGGTCCTGTAACAGGACGGCCACGACGACCATTGTCTACAAGGGAGTCTACCGCCTCTTGCAGCATGCGTTTCTCATTTTTAATGATGATTTCTGGCGCACGCAGATCAAGTAATTTTTTCAGACGGTTGTTCCTGTTGATCACACGACGATAGAGGTCATTGAGGTCAGATGCCGCAAAACGACCACCATCCAGCTGGACCATGGGGCGCAGATCAGGTGGAATCACAGGAATAGCATCAAGAATCATCCATTCAGGTTGATTCCCTGATTGTCTAAAGGACTCCACCACATCAAGACGGCGTACCGCTTTACTGCGTCGCTGTCCTGTTGTGGTCTCGATGGTCTCACGTAGTTCTTCTGCAATCTGGTCTAGATTCAGTTCTTCCAGAAGTTCTTTAATGGCTTCAGCACCCATACCAGCTCTAAAGCGGGTTCCAAAGAGATCGCGATTGTCAGCATACTCTGCTTCGGAAAGAATCTGATACTTCATTAAAGTCGTATCTCCCTCATCCAGCACAATATAAGAAGCAAAGTATAGGACTTTCTCTAAGTTTTTTGGTGACAGATTAAGAAGAATTCCCATCTTTGAAGGGATCCCTCTAAAGTACCAAATATGGGATACCGGTGCAGCCAATTCAATATGGCCCATACGCTCACGGCGTACACTGGCCTTGGTGACCTCTACACCACATTTATCACAAATCACGCCTTTAAAGCGAATTCTTTTGTATTTACCACAATGACATTCCCAGTCTTTTTGAGGTCCAAAGATTTTTTCGCAGAAGAGGCCTTCTTTTTCTGGCTTTAATGTTCTATAGTTGATGGTTTCGGGTTTTTTTACTTCGCCATAGGACCATTCTCTGATCTTCTGAGGGGAAGCAAGTCCAATTCGTATGGATTCAAAATTATTAAATTCTAACAATAGCCTCTCCCTTCCTATTCTTCATCTTCTTCCAAATCAGAATCATCTTCTTCAAGACTGGATTCCTCTTCTAGCTCGACTTCCTCTAAAGAGTCCATGTCTTCTTCAGCAACACCTGCTTGCTCATTGCCTGCAATGAGTTCTTGGGTGTCACCACTCAACTCATAATCGTCCTCAAGTTCAAGATTCACTTCTTGTCCTTCATCATCCATAACCTTGACATCAAGGGCCAAGGATTGGAATTCTTTGATGAGGACTTTAAAGGACTCAGGAACTCCTGGACTTGGAATATCTTCACCTTTGACGATGGCCTCATAGGCTTTTACACGACCGATGACGTCGTCACTTTTAACGGTAAGAACTTCTTGCAGAGTATAGGCTGCTCCATAAGCTTCAAGTGCCCATACCTCCATCTCACCAAAGCGCTGACCACCGAACTGTGCCTTACCGCCCAGAGGTTGCTGGGTAACTAAGGAATAAGGTCCAGTACTTCTGGCGTGGATTTTGTCATCGACAAGGTGGTGAAGTTTTAACATATACATATAGCCCACGGTAACTTCTTGATCAAAGTAGTCGCCGGTACGTCCATCTCGTAGGGGGAGTCTACCATCTCGTGGATAGCCTGCTTTTTCCAGCAGATCCTCGATTTGAGACTCATTGGCCCCATCAAAGACGGGAGTAGCTACCTTCATGCCCAGAGCATTGGCTGCAAGTCCAAGGTGAACCTCGAGAACTTGGCCAACGTTCATCCGTGAAGGAACGCCAAGTGGGCTAAGGAGAATTTGCAGGGGTCGACCATCATCCAAGAAAGGCATATCTTCTTTTGGAAGAATCTTGGAGATAACACCTTTGTTACCATGGCGGCCTGCCATTTTGTCTCCTACATTAATTTTTCTTTTCTTCGCAATGTACACTCGTACAAGTTCATTCACACCAGGTGTCATTTCATCATTGTTTTCACGACTGAAGAACTTAATGTCAACGACGATTCCCGATACACCATGGGGAACTTTTAGAGAAGTATCACGTACTTCTCTGGCTTTCTTACCAAAGATGGCACGCAGCAGTCTTTCTTCTGGGGTTAATTCAGTTTCTCCTTTAGGGGTAACTTTACCAACTAGGATGTCACCAGAACCAACCTCAGCCCCGATACGAACGATTCCTCGCTCATCCAGATCCTTTAAGGCTTCGTCACCCACATTGGGGATATCGCGGGTAATTTCTTCAGGACCAAGCTTGGTATCACGAGCTTCTGCTTCGTATTCCTCAATATGAATGGAGGTTAAGATATCCTTCTCAACCAGTTCTTCACTAATGAGGATCGCGTCCTCAAAGTTATAGCCCTCCCAGGTCATAAAGCCAACGAGGATATTTGCTCCAAGAGCCATTTCCCCTTCTTCAGTACTCGGGCCATCACAAAGGACTTGTCCACCTTCTACCATTTCACCTTTGGTGACAATGGGTTTGTGGTGGATGGTGGTTCCTTGGTTAGAACGTTTGAATTTAAGGAGAGGATATTTATCAAGACTTGCATCCTCGCTTCTGCGCACAATGACTTCGTCTCCTGTGGACTTAATGACCTCACCACTGTTCTCGGCTAGGATCAAGGAGCCACTGTCATAGGCGGATTTGTATTCCATTCCCGTACCTACAATAGGTGATTGAGGTTTAATCAGGGGAACAGCTTGCTTCTGCATGTTGGATCCCATGAGAGCACGAACAGAGTCGTCATTCTCAAGGAAAGGAATCAGCGCAGTCGCAATGGAAACCATCTGTTGAGGTGATACCTCCATATAGGTACAGAGGCTACTGTCAACTTCTTTGATTTCCCCATCGTAGCGCACGATGATTTTGTCGGCGATGATTTTGCCGTTTTTATCCAAGGGTTCATTGGCTGGAACAATCACCTGATGACGCTCATCGTTGGCATTGAGATAGACAATCTCGTTGGTCACGATTTGCTTTTCTGTATCCACTACACGATAGGGAGACTCAATAAAGCCATATTCATTGATTCTTCCGTAGGTGGAGAGATAACTGATCAGACCAATGTTTGGTCCCTCAGGCGTCTCGATCGGACACATTCTTCCATAGTGTGAATAGTGAACGTCACGCACTTCAAAGCCAGCTCTATCTCTTGAGAGACCACCAGGTCCTAGTGCAGACAGTCTTCTCTTATGGGTGAGTTCTGCCAAGGGGTTATTTTGATCCATGAACTGAGACAACTGGCTACTTCCAAAGAATTCTTTGATAGCAGCTGTCACAGGTCGGATATTGATCAAGGTTTGTGGCGTAATGGTATCGGCATCTTGGGTGGTCATTCTTTCTCGAACCACTCTTTCCATTCTAGAAAGACCGATACGGAATTGGTTTTGTAGAAGCTCGCCAACGCTGCGAATACGACGATTGGACAAGTGGTCAATGTCATCAGTTTCTCCAACTCCTTGAGGGAGGTTGAAGAAATAAGAGACTGCAGCAAGCATGTCATCTACCGTAATATGGCGTGGAATCAGTTCATCTACACGCTCATAAAGCATGGCAAGACGTTCCTCTGGATCTTCAAATTTCTCCAAAATATCCATCAGAACAGGGTAATGAACACGCTCGTTGATGATTTCTTTGTCTACGCCTTCAACATAGTTGTCGATGTCTACCATGTGGTTACTGATAACAACAACCTTCGTTTCTTCTACATCAAGAACAATCCGCTTGATGCCAGCATTCTCGATGGCTCTACAAATTTTCTTGTTCAGCAGGGTTCCTGCTTCATAGAGGATTTCACCAGTGGAGGGGTCCACTACATCCTCAGCAAGCTGATGCCCTACCCCGCGTTGGTAAAGATCTAGATTTTGATTGAATTTATAGCGCCCTACTCGAGCTAAGTCATAACGGCGTTCATCAAAGAACATGGACTCCACAAGATTGGAGGCACTTTCTATGGTTGGGGGTTCTCCGGGACGGAGCTTTCTGTAAATCTCAATGAGACCTTCCTCACGATTTGTGGAAACGTCTTTATCAAGGGTTTTGAGCAGTCTTTCACTCTCGCCAAAGAAAGCAAGGATACTTTCGTTGCTTTCATAACCTAACATACGAATTAAAGCCGTAACAGGTAGTTTTCTTGTTCGGTCAATACGCACCGATAAACTCTCTGTGGTATCGGTTTCAAACTCTAGCCATGCTCCTCGATTGGGGATGACTTGTCCGGAATACATCTGGTTACCAGATTTATCCAGCTTCATGGTAAAGTAGGTGGAGGGTGAACGCACCAATTGGCTGACGATAACACGTTCAGCACCATTGATGACAAAGGTCCCTCGTTCTGTCATCATAGGGAAATCCCCCATAAAGACTTCTTGTTCTTTAATCTCGCCTGTCTCTTTATTGGTTAGGCGAACACGAACACGGAGTGCTACAGAGAAACTAACATCTCTCTCCTTACACTCCTGCACATCATACTTGGGACTTTCGTCAAAGTGATAATCGATAAACTCTAGAAGAAGCTTTTCTGTATAATCGTAAATCGGCGAAATATCTTCTAGAGCATCACGTAGTCCTTTTTCAGTAAACCATTTAAAGGATTTTGTTTGAATTTCTAAGAGATCCGGAAGGTCGATAAGCTGATCAATTCGAGCGAATGATAGACGTTCGACATTTCCATATTTGACAAGTTGTGGCATCTAAGCAACTCCCCCCTTGTTCAATAAAGTTTCCTTCATTTACATAGGAAATAAAGGTGAAATAAGTAAAAATAAGCATACGGTTCCAAAGTAATAAAGATACTTAGTTAGGATACCACGAAAGACATGGTGAAGTCAACACTTTTTCTACATTGAAAATAGAAATTATTCCTTCAAAACCTAGAAAGTACACGATTGCCTTCTTAACTTAACCAAGCATCACTTAAGGAGTGAAAAAAGACCAAAGGACAATAACAATAAAAAGAAGAAAGAAAAAGCACTCCCTCCCCTTATGATGGGAAGAAAAAACTGGCCACAAGGACCAGTTTCTTAACTATTATAGTATAAATTGGATGTGGCAAATTCATCATCACTGGTCGCTTCAAGCCCCAAAGACCTAAGGACCCTCTCATCATTGGCATTGAGAATGGTGGTTGAATGAACTTGGCATCCCCGTAGACTCTCCAAATGATCAAAAGCAACTTGAGCCACAGGATTGGTAGCAGCACTGATACTCAGTGCAATCAAGATCTCTTCCAAATCCAGCACACGCTCCGTATTGCGCAGTGCTTTAGTCTTTAGCTTACTGATGGGCTCTAGGATAACCGGAGATAGAAGGTACATCTCATCGCTGATCCGAGCACTGTACTTCAGTGCATTGAGAATCGCAGAAGCGCTTGCACGCATGATGTCTGTGGCTCGACCCGTAATGATGTGTCCATCATGAAGTTCAATGGCTACAGCTGGTGCCAGATCCCCTCCCCGCTGAGATCTTACCTGTTCTGCTTTTTCACGAGCCGCCGGTACCACCTTACGGTCAAATTCAGTGAGATTCATTTTGTCTAGAATCAACTGCATTCGCTCGTAGGTCTCCGTATTCACTAAACCTAAACGATAATCTACCTTAGTTCTAAAATAGCGCCTGATGATCTCTTGTTTAGCAGCTTGAACCACAACTTCTTCATCGATGATGCCAAAGCCTATGCGGTTTACACCCATATCGGTAGGTGATTGATAGGTGGACTCTTCTCCAGAGATCCTTTCAACGATGCGCTTAAAAATAGGAAAGGTCTCAATGTCCCGATTGTAGTTGACTGCAGAGACACCATAGGCATCCAAGTGATAAAAGTCAATCATGTTGATGTCTTGGAGATCTACAGTAGCTGCTTCATAGGCGATGTTCACTGCATGCTTTAAGGGAAGATTCCATACAGGGAAGGTTTCAAATTTTGAATAGCCTGCTTTCACACCTTTAAGAGCTTCATAATAGAGCTGATTAAGACATGTAGACAGCTTTCCGTTATTCGCTCCTGGTGCCGTGACCACCACGATGGGCTTGGTAGTTTCAATGTAGGGGTTTTGACCATAACCTTCTTCTGAAACAATGAGGTCAACATCAGAAGGGTATCCCTTGGTAGCACGGTGGATCACCACATTGATGCCACGGCTTTTCAATTTGTTGATGAAGACATCTGCTGAAGGCTCATCGGCATAGCGGGTTAAGACCACACTATTCACTGGAAGATCTGCAGCACGCAAATCATCAATCTGTTTGAAGATTTCTAGATCATAACTGATGCCTAAATTCTGGTTAATTTTGTTTCTCTCAATATCTCCAGCATAAAGACAGATGATCACTTCGATTTTGTCCTTCAGCCGTTTGAGTAGACTGATCTTTACATCGGGATCATAACCAGGAAGTACTCTTGCTGCATGAGCATCATGAAACAATTTCCCACCGAACTCTAAGTATAATTTATCGTAATGAGCAACACGCTCCAAAATGTATTGGGATTGCTCACGTAAGTATTTTTCTGAATCAAAACCTATTTTTTTCACTAGCCCCTCCCTTTATCCTCTCCTATTGTATCATGTTCAATCTCCTTTTCGAGAGAAACTTGAAGTAGAATCAAAAAAAGGTTTCGCTTCAATTTTCGAAGCGAAACCCACATCATTCAACCAACAGTTTATTTTTCTTTTCTCAGTAGATGGCTAGAAGCTCCAAGGAGACCCATACCTAGCAGTAGATAGAGTACGGAATTCACACTACCTGTTGATGGTAGGCTTTTCTTTTTCTCCTCTGCTTTCTTTCCATCGTCTTTTTTATCTTCAGCAGGATCCTTTTCCTTAGGCTCGGTTGGCTTCACCACTCCTGGTTTCTCCTCAGGATCTTCAGGTTTAGGTTCCGTTGGATCAGGATCGACTGGATCAGGATCGACTGGAACGGGATCAACTGGATCAGGATCAACTGGATCAGGATCAACTGGATCAGGATCAACTGGGTCTGGATCAACAGGAGTCTCAGTCCACTGAGCTACAAAAACAACATCATCTACAACAGAGAACTCGTCTCCTGGTTGATACAGCGCCCTTGTTCTT